>JALSLQ010000077.1 GCA_026988235.1 Sulfurimonas sp. | reverse complement strand
ACGGGTTCCGAGAAACTGGCATTGAAAGGTTGTATTTTATCAAATTAGAGCTTATAATTAATCAAAATTTTGTTAAAATTACAAAAATTTTATCTAGGAATGTTAATGCTAAGATTTGCGTCCAGCCCTACTGGAGATATGTATATAAATGATTTAAGAATTGCTCTCTTAAATTATATTGTATCAAAACAAAAAAATGAAGATTTGATTGTTCGTATAGACGATATGGATAAAGAAAATAATATTGAAGGTAAAGACCAAGAAACACTCGATATTTTGGGACTTTTTGGCATTGAATACACACAAGTTATATACCAAAGTCAAAATATTCGTTTTTATTCAGCAATAGCATTGCAACTTTTGCATGAGAAAAAAGCTTTTTCATGTTTTTGTTCTGATGAATGGTTACAAAAAAAACGCAAGGAAGCTCAAGAAGCCAATAAACCTTATCAGTATGATGATGCCTGTAGAAATCTGCCACCAGAACTTGTTATAGATAATACTGCTCCTTTTACTGTCAGAATAGTACGCCCTGATAAGCTTGGTTTTTCTTCCGATACAGTTGATAGCTTTGTTATAATGACGCAAGATAAAACGCCTACCCCTAATTTTGCCTGTGCAGTTGATGATATGTTAAATGATATTTCAATGATTATTCGCAATGAAAAATATCTCAATAATACATCTAAACAAATACATGTAAGAAACCAACTTAGATATGACAAAGAGATTGAATATGCACATTTATCTAGTATAGAAAATGAAGTCAGCGTAAAACAGCTTTTAGAAGAAGGGTATCTGCCCGAAGCTATTTCAAATTATTTAATATCAATCGGAACAAACCCTCCAAAAGAAATTTTTACGCTAGATGAAGCGATACAATGGTTTAATTTAGAGAATATTTCAAAAAGTCCTGCCCATTTTAATATGGACATGCTTCAAGACATTAATAAAAAACATTTAAAAAATCTGGATGCTACCGAATTGTCTCGTTATGTCGGCTTTGCTGATGCGGAAATCGGCGAACTTGCCCGTCTTTATATAGAAGAGGTAGCAACAACAAAAGAATTAAAAGAAAAAATTGCACCGATTTTTGCGCAAAGAAATATTTCTGATGAATTTACAGAGCAAACTGTTTTTATGGCACAAACGATTAAAAATGCACCCTACTTTGAAGAATATGACGAATTTAAAAACTATATTATGAAAGAGACAGAGCTAAAAGAAAATGACTTTTCTAAGCTATTTCGTATTTTGCTTACAAATGCTGAGCAAGGTCCAGATATTGCAGAGGTATATAAATACTTGAAAAACTACATGAAGGAGATTATTAAATGAGTGCATTGATTGAAATTATACAAGGGGTCGGCGGTATTTTCATAGGGCTGATAAATGTTTATATTTGGGTAATTATTATAACAGCATTGCTTAGTTTTGTGAACCCCGATCCATATAATCCAGTTGTTCAGTTTCTTTACAGAGTTACAAATCCGGCATATGCCTTTGTACGAAAATTCATGCGAACAGATTTAAATGGACTAGATTTTGCACCGCTCATTATTATTATAGCGTTGCAGGTGCTTATTGTCGTTATACGATCTATACTTTACTAAAATTACTGATTTTGTTTAAAAACTAGCGTAGTGGAACTTTGCCCCATTTGAATATTTAAATGTAAGGTTTCCTGCTGTTTTGCAAAACCGACAAGATAATACTGATTCCATTTTGACGCAAATGAAGTCAGTAATGTAAACTCATTTTTGGCAGATAAGTCTTCTGCTAAAAGCGCAGGCATGCCATTTAAAGAGAAGTTGATTATATCATTTTTGTTTTTAGCATATAAATATATATAAAAATATTCATAATCCTTATAAATTTTCGGATTTATTTTGTTCAAATATACAGCTGTTACAATACCGACAACTTCAGCTTTTTCATTAACAACTTTACTACTTTGAATATTATCTTCAGCAAGTTCTTGAGATTTTGATATATGAAACCTTTCAAAAGCATTTTTTTGTGCACATCCACCAAAAGTTATGATAAAAAATACTAGTATCGATATAAATTTCATTTTTAGCCCTGTTTTTTTGAGAGAATTATATCTTATTAAACTCTTCTTTTGTATAATAAACTTAAAATTTAAACAAAGTCATACATTGAAAAAAAGATTAGCAGTTGCATTTACAGGACCGTCTAACAGCGGTAAAACGACATTGATACTAAAAGTAGCCAGAAAACTCATAAATGAGCATCATTTGGAAGTAGCCATCATAAAGCATGACCCAAAAGATAAAGCACGATTTGATGTTGTAGGCAAAGACAGTTATAAATTCAGCGATACGGGTGCAGAAGTCATTGTAACTTCACCCAACAGAACAACATACTTTTCACACCGTCAAGCTGATTTAGATGAAATGATACGCATGTTTCATTCTTTTGATATTTTACTTGTTGAAGGGCTAAAAAACCTCCCTCTGCCTCGTATTAGTATCTTCAGGAACTCTATAGATAAAGATTATTTTCCATATATGGATGCTTTGGCAATAGATGAAACTATAAAAATAAGTACATATTCTCTGCCGGAAAATGTAGATATTTTAGATTTAAACAATACCGATGAAGTCATATCGTGGATATTGAAAAATGCAAAAAAAGTTTAACAAAGGATGGAAAAATGAGAGATATATTTGATGCAATTCAAAAAAGTGCAAAAAGAATAAAAACAGCAATAGACACCAAAGACATAGGCTATTCACAGCAAGAAAATAGTTCTGGAGAGACACAATTAGAACTTGATATCAAGTGCGACATGATTATTGAAGAAGAATTTTCAAAAATTGCTTCTATTCACACTATAGCTAGTGAAGAAAAAGAGCATGAAGAAGTTTTACATGAAACTGGCAAATACTTTATAGCATACGACCCCCTTGATGGTTCATCATTAATTGATGTCAATCTTAGTGTCGGTTCTATTTTTGGAATTTATGAAGGTGCTTTTGGAACACAAAGAATGGTTGCTGCATGCTATGTAGTATATGGTCCGCGTGTTGAAATGGTTTTTTCTCAAAACAAAACAAAATTGTATCTTTTACAAGCCGGAGAATTTGAGTTTGTCAAAGAAATAAGACTTGGTGAAAAAGGTAAACTGATGGCTCCGGGCGGCACACAGCAAAACTGGGAAAAATACCATAAAGCTATGATTGACGGCTTTTTTTCTGAAGGGTATCGTTTACGATATTCTGGGGGTATGGTTCCTGACCTACACCAAATTCTTCTCAAAGGTGGTGGACTCTTTAGCTACCCTGCTACAAGTGATAAACCTGCAGGAAAATTGCGTCGTCTTTTTGAAGTTTTCCCTTTTGCGTTTGTCTATAAAACATCTGGCGGTGAAGCGATTGACGGTAAAAATGAGCTGATGAGTCTTGGTTACGCACATATTCATGATACTTCACCATGTTTTTTTGGTTCAAAATATGAAGTTGATAGAGTAAAAGAGGTATATGCAAAGAATGCATGAAAAGCCAAAAGACAAGTTTGAACTCTATCTTGATGAAATGATACAAAAAGTCCAAGCGTGTCAAGAACAAAAAAACCACAAAAGTTGTAGCTTATGCGAACACTATTTTGGTTGTGAATTACGAGACGAGTATATCAAAGCCGTTTATAACAGTATGTCAAAAGGCGAAACTGGCGGATTTGAATTCTAATGCTATTGGCAATAGACAACATTTTAGATAAAATACATTAACAGACTTCTTGCATAACCCAGATACATTTCAGAGGGTTAAAAAGTAGTGAGATAGTGCAAAATAAATTTTTATTCCTAGCCAAAGCTAAGGATAAAATATTTTTTTGTGCTAGATTGCTACTTTTTAGTCCTCCCTTTGGGCACATACAAGAGAGCCTTACTCTGCGTTAGATAACCCCAACCGTAGCTACAGCTACGCTTGAGAACATCTGCCTTGATTAAAACTCTCTTGTATGAGCTGAGATATATCTGGGTTATGCAAGAAGTCTAATATTTAACAGGATAAAAAATTGAGTAAATACATAACAACACCTATATACTATGTCAATGGAGAAGCTCACATCGGGCATGCTTACACGACTTTTATCGCAGACACTTTAGCACGCTATGAAAGACTCAAAGGTGAGGATACTTTCTTCTTAACAGGAACGGATGAACATGGACAAAAAATAGAAGAGTCCGCAGAAAAAGCTGGTAAACCTACACAAGAGTTTGCAGATGAAATCAGTGCTACTTTTAAAAACCTATGGGATGAATTTGACATAAGTTATGATAAATTTATACGCACAACCGACGAAGACCATATGAAAGGTGTACAAAAAGCTTTTGAAGTTATGTTTGCAAAAGGTGATATTTACAAAGATTTTTACGAAGGTCATTATTGTGTTAGTTGTGAAACATTTTTTCCCCAAACACAACTTGTTGATGGTGAATTTTGTCCAGATTGTGGACGAACTACAAGTGTAGTAAAAGAAGAAAGTTATTTTTTCAAACTTTCAAAGTATGAAGACAAATTGTTGGAGCATTATGCGAATAATCCTGATTTTATTATGCCCCGCTCGCGTGCAAATGAAGTGATAAACTTTGTAAAAGGTGGCTTACATGATCTTTCTGTGACGCGTACATCATTTAGTTGGGGTGTTAAAATGCCTAAAAGCATAGGAGATGACAAACATGTAATGTATGTTTGGTTGGATGCGCTTTTAAACTATATAACCGCACTTGGCTATGGTTCAAGCGAAGAGTTAATGAATTATTGGCCGGCAGATATACACTTTGTTGGTAAAGATATACTTCGATTTCATGCTATTTACTGGCCTGCATTTTTAATGAGCCTTGATTTACCTCTTCCAAAACATATAGGTGCCCATGGATGGTGGACACGAGATGGTGAAAAAATGAGTAAATCAAAAGGCAATGTAGTTTCACCAAAAGAAGTGGCTGATGCTTACGGTGTTGAAAATTTACGATACTTTATGCTCAGAGAAGTCCCTTTTGGTCAAGACGGTGATTTTTCTCAAAGAGCTTTTATAGACAGAATCAATTCAGAACTCAGTAATGATTTGGGAAATCTGCTCAACCGTATTATAGGGATGAGTGGAAAATATTCTGATTTTGAAATCGATAGCGTAGATGTAGAAAAATACCATGCAAAAGAGATACAAAAGATGAATATTGTTCTTGATTCTCTTGATGCATTTTTAGAAAATTTACAAACACACAGATACCTTGAAGAGTTGTGGAAACTTTTTTCAATTGGGAATGGTGTTATACAAGAGTGTGAGCCATGGGTGAAAATGAAAAATGGGCAAAAAGATGAAGCACTTGCTACTGTTGCCGTTGTTGCCAATATTTTAGCAAAAGCGGCAATTATGTTGCACCCTATTATGCCAAATACTACTAATATTATTGCTGATGCTTTAAATTTTGAAATTAATACTGCTAGTTACAAAGAGATGATACTAGAGAAAAAACTATTGAAATTATTTAATATCAAAAAAGTCCCTCCCTTATTTCCTCGTGTGGAAGAGCCATTAATGCAAGAAGCTCCAAAAGGTGAACCCGAAACAATAAAAGAAGAACAAAACTCTAAAAACAAAGAAAAAGAAACAAAAAAAGAAGATGATAACCTCATTGGAATTGGTCAGTTTTTTGAAACATCTTTAAAAATTGGTACAGTTGTTGCAGCTGAAGAAGTGCCAAAAAGTAAAAAACTTCTAAAACTACAGGTTGATTTAGGTGAAGAGACGCCGAGACAAGTTGTTGCAGGAATAAAAGAGTTTTATTCTCCTGATGATTTGCTAAATACTCAAGTATGTGTCGTAGCAAATCTAAAACCTGCCAAGCTCATGGGCATGATGAGCGAAGGAATGCTTCTTGCTGCTAAAGATGAAGATGGTTTATGCTTAATTAGACCACAAAAACCTAAAAAAGCAGGCACACCTATTGGATGAGACTTGAAAATACCCTAGCACTTACACATGGAGAATTAATAAATTCCCCTTTTGTAAACAGTTTTAATAACATTGTTTTTGAAGCAAAAGCCGTAAAAAGAGGTGATCTTTTTATTGCTTTTGATGAAAAATCTATAGAGGATGCTGTTTTCAATGGAGCGTATGGTGTACTATTTGATAAACCAACGCAAATTACAGATAGTGAAATAGCTTGGATAAAAGTTAAAAATATAGAAGATGCTTTAAAACGACTACTGCGCTTTGAACTCATCAACAAAGAAATATCTGTATATGCATGTGGTGATATCACACTCAAACTTGCACTACAAGTTGTTACAGAACCAAGTTTCATTGCCTTACATGGTGATATAAAATCGGTCTTTAAAGAGCTGTCTACTATACAAAAGGGTTCTACGGTATTGTTTAGCCCTAACTTGATTTGTGCAGATTTATTTACAAACATCAAAGAACTTCCAAAAAACACAGCACAAAGCATAAATATCATTGAACAAACTTTATTTGAAACATCTTTTATATATGACAATATTTTTTATGAAAGACAGCTTGTCTCACCATTTTTTATGCCCTATTTAGAAGAATTACTATATCTTTTTAAAGTTTTAAAAATTAATTTTAGACTAAGAAAATTCACACCAATTGATCATTTTGAAGCAGTTTTTACAAATAAAAATTTTGAAATAAAAGATTTTGGCACGAGTGATAAGGTATTAATATTTGAAAAAAGCACCTCTTTAATAGAAAATGAAATAAGTTTTTTGCAAAAACAGGCAACATGGGCAAAAATCATTTATATTATTCCCTTTACATGTAAACAAACGCTTGATGCAAAAGTTTTAGAGTATGAAAATATTTTTCTCTATAAAAATGAAAATGAAATTAAAAATATTTTACAATCAAATAGTTTTCACTTTGCTTTGATTGTTGGTGTAAATAAGTCTCTATTGGAAAAGCCTTTAGTGAGACAAACACAATTAACTTTAGACTTTTAAAAGGATGAAAAAATGAATCGAAGAGATTTTTTAGGGAGTGCAGCAGTTGCTTCTGCTACATTAGCATTTAATGGCTGTAATGAGAGCAATCATGTTGCTATAGATTATTCAAAACATCCAAAAAAACATGATAACGCAGCAAAAACTGTTCATTTCAATAGAAATAAAAAAACAGTTATTAAGCTTGCTACAAGCTGGCCTGCACATTTTCCAATTATGGGGACAGGTGTTGAAAAATTTGCCAAACGAATACAAGAGATAAGTAGCGGCTCTTTAGAAATCAAGATTTATCCTAAAAATGTTCTTGTCCCTGCTCTTGCTGTATTTGATGCTTGTTCTAGCGGTCAAATAGATGCTTTTCATTCTGGGCCTTACTATTGGAAGGGGAAAAATTCTGCTTTTTCACTTTTCAGTGGCTTGCCTTTTGGTTTTACCGCAGAAGAGGTAAACTCATGGATGCTCTATGGAGGAGGTCTGGATTTGTGGAGAGAACAATATACAAAGTATAATTTGCATCCGTTTTTAGGTGGAAACACAAACATACAAATGGGCGGATGGTTTAGAAAACCCATAAACTCTTTAGCAGATATGCAAGGACTAAAAATGCGAATACCGGGGCTTGGGGGAGAAGTCTTTTCACGCATGGGTGTGAATCCTATTCTTTTGCCTGCAGGAGAAATTTATACTTCACTCGAGCGCGGTGTTATAGATGCTACGGAGTGGGTCGGTCCCGCACTTGACATTAAAATGGGCTTTTATAAGGTAGCACCCTATTATTACTCAGGATGGCATGAACCCGGTTCTGTGCTTGAGTTGACATTCAATAAACATATATGGAGTAAATTAGCAAGCGAGCATCAGGCTATGATTGAAGTGGCTGCAAGTGAAATGAATGCGAATATGGCAACAGAATTTCACCATGACAATATTTATGCTCTACAAAAACTAAAAAGCTTACATGTAACGCTTGCAAAATTTCCTGATGATGTCACAGAAGCAGGGAAAAAAGCACTTCAAGAAGTTATAAATGATTTAAGCACACAAAACAGTGACTTTGCTAAAGTATATGCTTCTATAAAAATATATTTAACACTTTGCAAAGAGTGGAGTGATGTCAGTCTTGGATATTTTTTAAATATCCGATAATTTTTACTTTTGTAAAAACATATAAGTTATATCATCGTCCTGCGAAAGAATTTTTTGCTTCCTTTTTGCTTCTAATTCTTCTAGGTTTTGAGCTTTTTTGAAATCTTGTATGAGGTATTTTCCATAATATTCTTGAGAATTATTTATAAAATTCTCATTCAAACCATCACTAAAAATGAGCATCTTGGTTATTTTTTCACTCTTCATCGTTGTTGTATTTATATTTTTTGTATAGGCTGCCAAAGGGGAATTATTTGATTTTATTTTTATGACTTCATCACTATCTTCCATCATACATAAAATCGAAGGCATCGAAAACATAGCATATTCTAATGTATGCGTAGTATTAAAATATAAAAAAGTTGCACATACAACTTCTTCCTCTAGTAAATTCGGAGCTATAAACTCTATAAGTTTTTCTATAATGTGTGTCAATGAAAAGTCTTTATTTTGTATGGCTTCATCTATTTTATTGTTCACAGATGCACTGCATAGCATTGCTGTTACTGCTGCAGATATCCCTTTGCCCATGCCATCTACTAAAAAAATAAAATATTCATCTTTAGATATTTTTCTTATAAGGTAACTGTCACCACTTAAAATATCTTTTGGTTTATACAAGACTTCACAATGAAAATGCAAACATTTTTTACTCTCTTGCAAATCATTTTTTATAATGGTTGTCTCTTTTTCATAGGTTAAGTTTTCTTGGTAATCGCTGTAAGATAATTTCTCTTTTTGTGTTTGCAATAACAGTCTGTCCGCCAACACGGATTTGGCTACAAATTCCAAAGTAGAAAATATTGATTGTGATGAAATGGGCTTTTTTATAAAGCTTGTAATACGCAGGTCAATAGCATCGCGCAACATCTCTAAACTCTCTAAAGCAGTTATCATAATGATAGGAATAGTCGCATCCACTTCTCTTATTTTCTGTGTCATTTGCAGACCTGTTAAAACAGGCATTGAGTAGTCTGTTAAAACAATATCAATAGACTCTTTTTGAAACACTTTAAAACCCTCTGCCCCATCATATGCCGTATAAACATTTTTAAAAAACATAGAAAACATTGTCTCATATACACTCATAATATTGACATCGTCATCAACGCACAGTATATTGAGTGTATTGTAAATTTGAAGATTATTCTTCATGATGTGTGCTCAATATAATTGTAAATTTAGTCCAATCTTCAAGACTCTTGACCTGCATCTGTCCCCTAAGATTTTCTTCTATCATCTTTTTACTCATATAAAGTCCTAATCCTGTTCCTTTGCCCTGCTCTTTTGTTGTAAAATAAGGCTCAAAAATTCTGTTAATAATATCTGGTTTTATACCACCTGCATTATCGGTCACTTCTATAATGTAATGCGTATCTTTTACATATGCTTTTATTAAAATACTGTTGTTTTCACTTGTATGTTCTTCAAAAGCATCTCTTGCATTAGAAATAAGGTTTATCAGTACATGTTCCAAATCTTTTCTATAGGTAACTATAGTCAATTCTTTTTCTATATATGTAGAAAAATGAATATTATGATTTTTAAGTTGTGCACCCATTAAGCGTAAAATATCATCTATAATTGTCTCTATTTTTACAGACTCTTTTTCATGTGCCGGTTTTGAAAAATTCATAAAATCATTAATAGTATTTGACATTTCTTGAGCCATATTTTCTATAAAAAGTGTTGTTTTACTTATACTATCGCTCGTAATTAAATCCATGTCATTTTGCATGCTTAATTGAATCGCAGAGGCACTGATGGCATTTAACGGCTGTCTCCACTGATGGGCTATCATATTTACCATTTCACCCATTTGTGCTAGTTTTGATTGTTGCGAAATAATGTTGTCTTTTACTTTTATATCTGTCAAATCTAAAGATGTTCCTACAATTTTTAGTGGTTTATCATTTTTAAATATCATTTTAGCGCTTTCAAACATTGTAAGAATAGTACCATCTTCTTTTTGTATTCTAATTTCCACATTATGGATATTGCCATCTTTTAATTTTTCTTGTGCTTGTAAAAGCTTTGGTCTATCTTCCTCTACAATCATATTTATAAATTCAAGATAGCTTGGTGCCCCTTCAGACTCTTTTCTGTTAAATCTCTTAAAACTTTCCTTAGACCATGTGATTTCTCCACTCTGTAAATCTAGTGCCCAACTTCCTATATGCGACAATTCCTGTATGATTGACATATTTAAATCTTTTACTTCAAGCTCTTTTTTTAAGATTTGCAATTTATCATTTTCATCTTGCAACTCTTTTGTGGTAATATCAAGTATATGCATTAAAGCAGAATATGTTTTTTCTTTTGATGTAACATCCTCTTGTTTTTCTGTTTTTACTTCTACTATACACTCACTTTCAGACAAAGCAATAGCCGTTAATGTTTCATTAAGAAGTTCCAATTTCTTTTGTGTATAGAATTCACCATAGGTAAAAAAACCGCTCGTAGACGCTAGTTTTGCAAAAGGCATTAGTTCATCTTCTATAAGACCAGACATAAAACGACGACGAGCCATACATGAGTATATAAAAAAGCTTTCAACATTAATACTCGAAACTTTTAAAGGATTTTTCACTATTTTTCCAACATCACCAATACTAAAATAGACTGCTTCTCCTTCTAACAAATTTCCAGCAAAGCTTAAGCTGTCATCATCATGTTTCGCTGTAACGGCTCTTGCAACATCAACTCCATTTTTTGTAATAATGAGAGGAAATTCTATGCCGCTAGCTGGTAAATTATTAGTAACCTGTGTGCCCAAATATTTTTTATAAAAATCAACAGCAGTCAAGTCATCTACTCTATACACTCTGTTTTTGTCTGATTTCGTGATGATATGCTTTCGCCCGACTTTGTTCCAGCCAAAACTATAAAGACTCTTTACATGTAATACATCAGAATTAAATGCGACTGCCACGGCACCAGTATCATAAAGCGTGCTCCCCATACCGACATAACAATTCTCAAATTTTGCATTATCGCCTGAGAGTCCACCGGCAACTTTTACCTCGGGAGCCACAGAATATATACCATTTAAAAATTCTTCACCATTACATAACAGACCGTCGGCAAAGGCTATAAGGAGTTTTGTTCTTGGTGTCACAAGTTTTTTTGCAAGGGCTACGCCACTTTCAAAAGAAGAACCTATTTGACTATAGGCGAGTTTTAGTTGTGTTGTCTCAAATGTCGATATAGAAACAACTGTACTCAAAAGAGAGACTTTTCCTTCATAAATCTCTCCGTCGGTCGAAGAAGCTATTATTTTTGCATGTGTAAACTTTGTTGCTAAAAATGTTAAAATTTCTGCAAATCTTTGCTTGTCTTCTCCTGAAAAAACCTGTATAAAGATAGAGGTACTTTTTGCAATTTCTTCATAATCTTTGTCAAAGAGTTGCGCTAAATCATTCTCATTTATAATATAGTTATATGTTTTCATTTTTTTTCCTAAAAAAATTCAAGTGAATCGTCATCATCATCTATATCCTCTGTTGTGTTGTTTTCATCATTTTCAAGAAATATTTTTTCTATTTCTAAACAGTTTTCGGCAAAAGAAGCATCAAGATAATGAATATCATAAGTGGTGTGTTCTATAAAAACATTCACTATCCACTGTTCTAAATCATCAACTAAACCACGGACTAAAGTAACAAGTAGTTTTCTTTTTTCTCCATCAAATAGTATTTCATCATCTAAATTCTTTAAAAAATAGACAAAACTGTTAAAAGAACGAAAAATGACATTAAACAGACCTATATTTTCTACAATTTTATTAAAATTTTCAAACAGTTCCGCTATAACTAGCAACGCATTTCTTGCATTTTTTCTGTCTGCTTCTTCAAAATCATATAAACTCAAACGAAGAGAGTCAATATCTTCATCAAAATTTTCTAGTTTATCTTCTATTGAAGGATCCAACTCTTGAGACAACTCTTTCGCCGATACTTTTTCATGTGCTGTATAGCGTAAATCTAATTTTTTAGCTTCATCAAGCTCATATTTGAGTTGCTCTATAGGATTTTCATCGACAATTTCTACTTTTTTTGCTTGCTTTTCTATTGGCTTATTTTCATTTTTAACAACCAAAAATGTAACAAAATCTTTCTCTTTTTTCATTAAAGTCATATCAATTTTATTGGATGATAAAAATCGTACAAATTGTTCATCATTAAGTTGTTCTATTTGTGAAACACTAATGTAGTAGTTTTGTTCATTTTCTTCAAGGATAATCTCGTTGTATATATTGTTTTTAATCATCAGTAGTTCAAGGTTATATATAGCTTGTAAAATATCTTGAATATATACATTACTGAACTGAGCATAGAGTTTTGTTCTATAAAATATTCCCAAGATTCTTCCAAATCTTCAATCCATTCTATGTTAAAAATCATTTTTCTTTTAAAGACCTGCTTGCTTATTAAATTTACTGCGTTTTTATTATAAGAAAATCCACTTTTGATAAACAGATTCACAAAGGACTTTATTTGTGCTATAAACAATTTTTGGTTTAAAGGCTTTGCCGTATAATTACTGACACCACTTTGGAGGATTGCTTCAACATCTTTAGTATCCGTTAGTGCCGTAAGTGCTAAAATGGGAACAGATTTATCAAACAGTCTAATTTTTCGTACGGCTTCTTTGCCGTCCATTATCGGCATATTTACATCTGTAATGATGATGTTTTGAGGCTCGTTTTGTGCGAGGGTAAGCTCTTCTTGACCGTTAGTAGCAACCGAAATTTGTAATTTGAGTGCAGGATAATACTTAACAAAGATCATCTCCACAATAGAAACTAAAATATCTCTAAATTCTATTTCATCATCAGTAATTAATATGTTAAATTTCATCACATAATTCCTGCTTTGGCTCACAAAAATAGTACCCTTGAGAGTACTCAATGTCAAGTTTTTGTACTATGTCCTGAACTTCTTTTGAATGTACATATTCTGCTATGACCTCTGCACCGATACTTTTGGCAAAATCGGTAATAGTTTTTACAATAGCATAACTTTTTGTATTTGTAGCAATATTTTTTACAAAACTTCCATCTATTTTTATAAAATCAACATTCATGGAGTGCACTCTTTCAAAATTGGAATTTTCTGCTCCAAAATCATCTATGGCAATGATAAAACCCATATCTTTAAGCTTCGTCAATTGTTCTAAAGAATTTTTAGCCCCTGTGACACTTATACCTTCTAAAACTTCTAAGATAACACGCGAAGGTTTTATATTGTATTGTAAAAGTTTTTCTTTAAAATATGCTTCGAGATAGTTTGTATTTAAATCTATTTCTGTAACATTAATAGAAAATGTATGTTCATTATTTTCAAAAACTTGAAAAGATTTATCTATCATAATTTTAGTAATATCTGGAAGTAAGCCTAAAATCTGTGCTATGTTAATAAATTCAGAGGGTGAGTAAATTTTATTTGTATTGACTATTCTTGCCAAACATTCATACTTTTGAATTTTTTTTGTTCGATTATCAACGATGCCTTGAAAATAAGGAACAACATAATTTTTATCAATCGCATCTCTTATAATTGGAGAGTATTTTTGTATTTGGGCTTGTAGTTTTTCAATAAGTAAATCTTTGCTATAGGTTTTAATGATATTTTTTCCCTGATGTTTCGCTTCTTTTAACGCTATATAAGCATGTTTTAAAAGTTGCTTGCTTCCTCTGGCAATAGCTATGGTAACTGTAAATTGAATATCATTGTCATTTAATTTTACAACAGACTCAGCTACAGTCTCTTGCAAATTTTTCACATATGTCATAAGTTCGTTTTCAGATTGCTTACATGTAATAGCAAATTCATCATTTCCCAAATAGAACAAACGAGAGTGTTTTAGCATATTTTTAGCTAACAGTCTTGACAAAAATACAATACTTTTGTCACCACACTCATAGCCATACACGACATTGATACTATCAAAGTTATCAATGTTAAATAAAACAAGTGCTGTATTTTCTTCAATACTCTCTAAAGTTTTATTCAACGCAAAACGATTTTGTAAACCGGTCAGCTTATCAGTCACTACTTGCTTTTCTATAATTTTTGTTTTCCTATTCACCTCTTCTTCTAATTTTTTTCTATAATGTTTCATTATTTTACCGGCTGAAATACTGTCTGCCAATTTTTTAATACTTAACATCATTTTATCCATTTTTATGGGTTTTAAAAGGAAACCGTCAATATCAATTTCTATAGCTTTAAGCAGATAATCTGTAGCATTATATGCAGAAATAATGACAATTTTCTGCATAGGATTCTCTTCTTTAATGAGTCTACTTAACTCTAGTCCATCCATTCTAGGCATGTTTATATCTGTAAATACAATATCATAAGAAGATTTTTGATATTTTTGCCAACCATCTTCACCATCAACTGCAACATCTACGCTTTTAAAAAGTATATCAAATATCATCATCGTTTGTTCTCTAACAACTGCTTCATCTTCCACATAAAGCACTCTTATATCTTTTGTCTGTTCTGAGAGAAGCTTAACTTCTGTTATCATTATAAACTCCTTGTACTCTTTTTCTATCAAAATCGAGTATAAATTTTGAACCGTTTTCAAGCTTTTCATAGAGTAAATCACCATTAAAATGCTCTCGCATTATTCTTTTACTCATATACAGCCCCAATCCTGTTCCTTTACCCTGCTCTTTTGTAGTAAAGTACGGCATAAATACTTTTTCGCTCACAGTATCACTAATACCACCAGCAAAATCAATTATTTCTATTGTTTGATTTTTTCCTGTTTGCATAGTTATAACTTTATTTTTTATATTTTTTCTCTCATCATAAGCATCTCTAGCATTCATCAAAATATTGAGAACAACTTGCTCAAGCATATCTTTTGAACCTTGAATTTCAAATAATTTTTCATATTTTATCTCTATATTTATATTGTGTGAATTAAATTGTACATTCACTAAATCTAATATCACATTAAATATATCATTAAATAAAAAAACTTCTGTTTTTTGTGAAGATTTAGAATAGTCCATAAAAGTATTTATGACTTTTGACATTTTTTGACACTGCTCTTGTATAAAACTTTGTGTTGTCTCAAACTCTGCATCATCCAATTGTCCCATTTGTTTTTTCATCACAGTTTTTATACTCGCGGCACTTATTGCATTGAGTGGCTGCCTCCATTGGTGGGCTATCATATTGATCATTTCACCCATTTGTGCCATTTTAGATTGTTGGAACAAAACCATATCTCGCTGTTTGGCTTCTATTTGCAGTTGTTTTAATTCTCGCAAATCAATAAGTACAGCAATTCTTATGGGTATATTGTTCATGACATCAAAATAACCTTGCACCATAAGGGGTATAGCAATCTTTCTATATCGTATAGTGACTTCATAAGGAGACGAATCATTTGTTGAAATATGCTCTAGTGTCAGTTTTTTATCTGTTTCATTTAAAAAATTGGCAATGGAGTATTTTTTTTCTATAAAATCTTCTATTTTTAAAATTTCTAGTAAAGATTGACTGATTTTTATAATTTCACCGTTCATATTTGTTAGTGAAAAATAAACACCTTTAATATTGGAAATTAAATTAATTAAGTCTATATTTTCTTTATATGATGTTGCATCTTGCAAACTTATCATATAACTTTCAGAACTATCATCAAATTGTTTAAAATTTACCTTAAAACAAGTATTTATATTTTTAGCACTTTTCATCATGGCAAAAAACTCTTTATCAGGATTTTTTTCTAAATGTGAAATCCAATTCCCATCTTTATATGTCGGTTTTAAATAACTCTCATTCTCCATTTGTATGAATAATGCACATATACAATTATGAAATTTTTTAAAATCTTCATAATCTTTATAATTACTAAAATCGAAAAAAGCTTTATTGATGTACTCAAGGTTTTCACCATCTGTTGCCAAAATAATATCATCTTGTAAGTCCATGATAGCTCTTAGTTTTTCTGCATAAATATTCATTTTATCCTCTAAAAAAAATCTACTTCGCCCTCATCACTATCTTCACAATGCCCAGATAATGTGCTTTTCATAAATTCTATATTGTTTTTCAAGGAATACTCAAAAACATAGACATCTTTAAAAATTCTATCTACAAACATATCCATTAAATAAACACTCACATCACTTAAAATTTCTGAAAGATAAGTAAAACCTTTTAAGTTTTCAGGTTTAATTGCTTGCAAATCAAGCTCTTTTACATACAAAGCCAACTCTTCATATATAGGTGTTACCGATTTTGTTTGTTCTGTCTTTGCAAATATCTCCGCCACATCATCTACTTTATTGGCTATATTGACAAAGAAAGGATGTGTTAAATTTCCTGCGTTTAATGCTTGTACCATTTCCATCAAGTCATCTGCTATAAAAAGAGCACTTCCCTCATAAGTGTCAAAAAAATTGTCCATAGGCTCTTCTGTAACATTCTCCTGCTTGAGAGTTATGTCTCTTCTACCGATGGAGTTTACGGCATAGGCACGACTCAGTACAGTAAAAAGTCTTTTATAAAAAGTGTCTTTATCTATAGGATAACTTACCGTTGTATCAACTTGAGGTACTATCTCAAAAAGCTTTTTGTACTCTTTTGGATTAAACATAAGCATGACTAACATTTCATCATTAAATGCTTTAATGCCATAGTGAAAATCTACAGCTAAAGGATTGTTATCCGCTACATCAATTATGACTATATTTATATGTCTCTTTGTAAGTATGCTATTTATTTTAGAAAGTATTTCGCTGTTTATATCTACTTTTGAAGATGATAAAAAGTATGAAGAGATTTCATCATATATTTTTTCACTACTTTTCCCTACATATAAGATGTTATATTCTGCAGCTAAAAACTGCAGATATTTACTATAATCTTTACTCATTTTTACCTCTCCTCAACTTAGTTGATAGTTTGTCTGTTGATTGTATTACTTTATGCTTAAAGATTCACTTAAATAATTTATTTCAGTTAAATTGTCGATTTTTTTCGGAACGCGGACTTTAGTCTGGGCTGAGAGTGACAGAAAATAGCAACAGCCGGCACTGAAGTACCGGTTCCAAAGTTAAATTGCGAAAGAGGCTCTTTATTTGCTTAATCATAGTAATATTGCAAAAAAATCATACAAAGAAATTATATTGAAAAAATTATTATTTTTATTACTCCTAATCTTCACATCGGCTTTTGCGTCTTTTAGAGGAACTGTTATAAATAAGGACACCTTACAACCTGTAAAATTTGCCAGTATCAGTGACACCCAGCAGAGTGTTACAAGTGATGAAAACGGTTCATTTTTTATACAATCAAATGAAAAAACATACCATATTAAAGCCTATGGATATTGGCCATATACTTTTGCATCTGATACAAATACAAGCATATTAGAATTAGAGCCCATCAAGGTTAAAGCACTGTATTTGAGCTTTTGGGGTGCTAGCAATAACTCCGGCACTTTAAAAAAGATATTGAAACTCATAGACACTACACAAGCAAATGCTGTTGTTGTTGATGTGAAAAACGCATATGGTTCTACACAATTTTGGACAGGATTTAAACAAGCAAATAGTTATGGTGCTTATAAACAGCGTACAAACAGAGATATTAAAAAATTTATGCAAACTATGAAAAAACATCATATTTATACAATAGCCAGAATTGTCACATTTAAAGATGAACTCCAAGCTTCTCACAATCTTGATTATGCCATCAAAAAAGACACTAACAACACTGTGTGGAGAAACCATGACAATATGGCGTGGGTTGACCCTTTTGATGAGCGTTCACACAATTATGCAATTTCTATAGCAGAAGAAGCTGCCAAAGTCGGATATGATGAAATAAATTTTGACTATATTCGTTTTCCGGCAAAAAAAGGGCTAAATTTTTCACAACAATGCACTCAACCTAACCGTATCAAGGCGATTGATAAATTTTTAACAGAGGCAAAAAAGAGATTGCAAAAATATGGTGTTTTCATCTCTGTAGATACTTATGGAAATGTTTGCTGGGCAAAAGATGACAATGGCATTGGGCAAACAGTTTCTTCGCTTGCTGCTCATGCTGATTATTTGTGTCCGATGCTCTATCCTTCCGGTTTTTCAAGTGGTTCATTTTACTTTAAATACCCGGCAAAACATCCCTACGCCGTTGTTTATAGAAGTATAAAAACGATTCAAGAAAAAATACCAAGTAATAGAGTACGACCGTGGTTGCAGTATTTTAAGGACTATACATCTTCACGAAAAGCGTATAAAAGAAAAGAGATTCAAGCACAAATAAAAGCTACGGATGATATAGGGACAAACGGATGGATGCTTTGGTCTCCCTCAAGTAAGTATAATCTGGATTATTTACGACGATAAATGAATATTTTTTAATTTTTTTCTGAGTGTTTTGGCATGAGGTAGGTATTTTGCAACCAAGTCATGAAAATCTTTTGAGTGATTCATATGCACAAGATGAGCTAGTTCGTGAACTACCACATAATCTATGAGTTCTTTTTGTACTTTCATCAGTTGTGTATTGAGTGTAATTACTTGCAAAGAACTACAACTCCCCCATCTACTTTTCATCTTTCTAAATTTTAAAGTTTTATACTCTAATTGCATCATACTTGCAAAATATTGTACTCTTTGTGGCAAATATGTTTGTGAGGTATGTTTGTAAAAATCATCATACACAGATAAAACTCTTTTCTCTTCAGATATACGAAGGCGTTGTAATTTTTCACGCAAATAGAGTGCTTTATCACTATCAATACTATAAATTTCACCAAAAAGCAGCACTTCGTCTTCTATGTTTACATGTAACTGCTTGTGTAGCGCATTTTTATGCAGTTGCTTACGAATCCAAGACTCTTTTTCATGAAAAAAATCTCTTGCATAGCGTTGCTGCTTATAAGGTGTTTTAATCACTATAGTGGAATCTACATTGACTCTTATGTAGCTGTGTTTGAGTTTTGGTGCATAAATAACTTCTGCTGAGAGTTCTTTACATGTAACGGTATTATTCATACAAAATTGGGTCAGGTATACCTGCTTTTTCAAAGCCGTTTAAACGCAGTCTGCAGCTGTCACAGACGCCACAGGCTTTTTCTTCATTTTTATAACAGCTCCAAGTTAATTCCAGCGGTACATGTAACCGCAATGCTTCTTGGACTATTTGTGACTTTTTAAGATGTACTAGGGGCATTTTTATTGTTATATTTGTTTCTTCTTTTGTCCCCAAATTTATGGCTTTTTGCATGGCTTGAATATATGCTTCTCGACAATCAGGATAGCCACTGCTGTCTTCCTCAACAACACCGATGCTAATCACCTGCGCACCTTCTTTTTCGGCAATAGCGGCCGCCATAGATAAAAATATACCGTTTCTAAAAGGGACATAGGTTACAGGAACGCCCTCTTCTACGCCATTTGTCGGTACTTCTATATTTTTATCTGTCAATGCAGAAGCACCGAGTTGTTTAAAAAAGTCCAAATCTAAAACATACTTTTGCTCTACATGTAAACTTTCACATATATTTTCAAAGCACTCTAACTCTTTCGTCTGCGTCCTTTGATCATAATTAAAATGTACGGCTATAATTTCATACCCTTCATTTTGCATTATATAAGCACTTAAAGTAGAATCCATCCCACCGCTCATAATACATACGGCTTTTTTATTTCTTTTCTTTTCTTTTTCCATAATGAAATTATAACTAAAAAGTTTTTTTAATCTTAAATAAAAGAAATAGATTATATACTTTGTAATAAAATCATAAGGAGATTATTATGGAAGTATCCTCTTCAACATCAACACAAGCTTCATCAGGGTTTGGGCAAACAGATATTCAAAAAAAAGCACAAGATGTACAAAAACAACAAATAGAACAACTTCTTCAAAGTGCACAAAAGCAATCACAAGAAGTAACTGCACAAAAAACTGGTATGGGTGGAAGCCTTAACATTACAGGTTAAATTCCTTTTCTTTCTTGGCAGATGGTTTTACATCTGCTATAATTCTACGCATGATAGATATTGATAACAAAACTTCACTTACCATAAATACTTCATTTATACAAAGTATTGCAGACACCCTAACAGACAAAGAGATTGAGCTTATCATTACGACAAATAATGAAATACAACAAATCAATAAAGAGTATAGAAATATTGACAAACCGACGGATGTTCTCAGCTTTCCTTATAAAGATATGCCCATGACACCACTCGGTAGTATTGTTATTTCACAAGATTTTGTTGTAACAAAAGCACAAGAATTAGGGCATTCTCAAGAAAATGAATTTACCCTTCTTTTTATACACGGACTTTTGCACCTGCTTGGCTATGACCATGAAATAGATAGCGGTCAAATGAGAGAAGAAGAAGAGAGACTTATTTATGAATTTAAACTACCAAAAAGTTTAATAGTCAGAACACAAGGATAATAATGGATTATATAATTTTTTTAGCTGCTATGGGCGCTTTGATTTATGGAGCTGATTTTATCGTTAAAGAATCAGAAAGAATTGCACTGCATTTTAATATTTCGCACTTTGTAATTGGTGCAACATTAGTAGCTTTTGGAACATCTCTTCCTGAAATGGCAGCTTCAATGGTAGCATCAGCACAGGGAAAAAGTGATATGGCGGTTGCCAATGTTGTTGGTAGTGTTATTTTTAATATTACCTTAGTTTTAGGTATTGTATTTATGATTGCAAAATCAATGAAACCTGATAGAAATCTTTTCTCAAAAGATAGCGCTTGGGTAATTGTCCCTCTAATAATATTTTTTATAATGACCTTTGATGGAAAAATTAGCCGTCTTGATGGCATACTCCTTTTGCTTATGATGGTTTCTTATCTGATATTTTTGTTTAGTAGCAACAAGAAGGAACTTGAGGGGGAATTAGATGAAGATTTACAAAAAGAAAAGTTCAATTGGTCTAAAAGCATTATACTTCTTGGCATTGGATTTGCCTTAACAATAGGCGGAGCAAATTTTGTTGTTGACAGTGGTACAAACATTGCAAGAAGTTTACATGTAAGTGAGTGGATTATTGGTCTATTTTTAATTTCACTTGGCACTTCTTTACCGGAACTTGTAGTCTCTTTAGTGGCTGTAAAAAAAGGCAATGCAGATATGAGTATAGGCAATATCATTGGCTCAAATGTAGCAAATTTCTCCATGGTTTTAGGTGGTGCTGCTCTTTTAAACCCACTTAGTGTAAACCTAGCCGATACAAAATTTGATATGCTTATCCTCGCAGCAGCTTCTATAGCACTTTTGTTTATTTTGGCAAATAAGTTATACAATAAAGCCGGTGGCATATTTTTACTTATAATTTTAGCACTGTTTGTTCAAAACGCTTTTACATAGAATTTATTTCTTTTTTATATAACCAAGTTCTAAAAGTTTGTTATATATGTCAGAAACAATGGAACCTGCCGCATGCCCGCCATGCCCACCATGCTCTACCATAACAGTCACAATATACTGAGGATGCTTATATGGTCCATATGTTGTAAACCATGCATGTGATCTTTTATAATAAGAGAGTTCATGCTCCCGCTTTCTTTTTTTAATATCTTGCTTAATCCCAACAACTTGAGCTGTTCCTGTTTTTCCTGCTATTATTACTTTTGAATGTAAGTAATGCGTAGCCGTACCATGAGGTGAATTACATACTTCATACATTGCTTTACGAATAATAGGAAGTTTTTTCAACTCAATCTCGTTGAGCACATTTTTATATGTAATTTTATATTTTTCATCCCCAACCATAGAAACAAAATGTGGTGTAGGTAATTTACCTGTAGCTATTAGTGCCGTTTCTCTTGCAATTTGCAGTGGTGTCACTAAAAAATCTCCTTGCCCGATGGACATATTTGCAGTTTCACCAATATTCCATGCCTGATGATACTTTTTCATCTTCCATGCTCGAGATGGTACAACACCTATAAATTCATTGGGCATATCTATACCTGTTTTTTTACCAAAACCATATCTTTTAAGTCCTTTACTCATAGCCTCATTTCCAAGAACAAGACTACCTTTATAAAAGTAGACATCACAACTCTCTCGTATGGCTTTTATTATATTTGTATGGTGGTGTCCTGTTTTTTTCCAACATCGAAAAGTTCTATTAGCTATTTTTATTTTACCAAGGCAATTAACACTGCTATATTCATTTAATTTTGTTGTAATATAAAGCAATCCAAGCATAGGTTTTATAGAAGAACCAGGTGGATATAGTCCATGCGTGAGTTTATTTGTAAACGGATGATCTAGGCTTGAGGAGAGTTCATCATACATTTTATAAGACATACCTGAAACAAATATATTTAAATCATAATTTGGGTAACTCCCCGCAGCTAAAATAGAGCCATCAACATTCATAACAATTATTGCACCGACTTTACCTTCAAAAAGCTTTGATATATATTTTTGCAATTCCATATCAAGATTGAGTTTTAATCTTTTATCTTCATCGGGAGCTTTATAACTGAGTTCTTCTACTTCTTGGTTATTGGCATTAACTTTTATCTTCTTTTCTCCAGGAGTGCCCTGCAGATAAGTATTGTAGTATTTTTCAAGCCCTGTTTTACCGGTATATCCTATAAGGTCAACCAACGGGTTGTCTTTTACATCTTTTTCATTTGCTCGTGCAACATAACCAACCATATGTGCAGCTATATTTTTATAAGGATAATACCTTTTTGGTGCAGGAACAATTTTGATATTTTTTCTTAAGTTGAGCATAGAGTACACAGGCATCATCTCATCATAGGGAATAAAATGAACAACATCTATAAAATTATGATTATAAAAAGAGTCTTTTTTCTTATAGTTTTTAATAATTTTTTCTTTATTTAAAGAAGGTAAAGCTTTCTTTAAAAAAGCGACTTCATCAACAAACTCATTCTTATATTTTTTTAATAATAAACGAGGAGCAATTTCTATCTTAAAACCAAGCTTATTAATAGCAATCGGTCGGTTTTTAACATCAACTATTTCACCCCGAACCGGTGCAATCTGTTCATGTTTTATAGTGTTTTGCAAGGAAAGTCTTGAATAGTAACTGTTTGATTGTATAGCTAAGAAAAAAACACGCACAATCAGTGCCATCCATATTGAAATAAATAAAAAAATAATAAACTTTATTTTCACAGTAAACTCACCAAAAAGAATTCAATTATTATATAATATACTATATAGTAATTAATACTTGGCTGTGGCAATAAAAAAATATTTGACAACAGCGTTAAAAATAAAAAAAATCCCAGATAAACAAGTACAACAGTTATAATACGAATACATGTAAAACAACTGAAACTCTGCACAATTTTAGGCATTATAAACTTGTATAATATATAAAAGTAAATGACTGAGCTTAAAAATATATAACCATAATTTGCTTCAAAAATCACTAAACACAACACAATAAGAAAAAGGGAAACAGTATCATCATTGTCTAACGCTTTAGTGAATAAAACATACAATATAGCTAACAATGGTGGTAAAAACGGATAAATAGTGCCCAAACTATCATATAATACAAAAAGTATTATATAAAGAAAAGGAACTATAGGTTTTTGATGAGAGATACTTCGTTGCATATCGGAAAATGTTTACATTTAATACAATCAGCCCAAATTTTATGTTCAGGAAGGGACTCTTTTGGAATTTCTACAAAGCCAAGTCTTTCAAAAAAAGACTGTTTATATGTTAAGCTCAAAACTTTTTGAAGACCAAGTATTTTGCCTTCATCTATTGTATAATTGACTAAAGTCTCTCCTATTTTTTGACCGCGAAAACCCTCTTTAACAATTAATGATCGTATTTCACCCAAATATTTTGTATGTATATGCAGTGCCGTAAAACCAACAAGCTCTGCATTTAAAAAAGCCAAGGTATAGGAACGAATATTTGTGGCTATTTCATCCTCACTCCTCTCTAAAATAACACCGCTTTGCACTTCAGGAAAAACTAGCTCTCTCATTTGCCTAATATCTGAGAGTTTTGCCTTTACATAATTAATCTTCATCCACTTTCTCTTGTAAAACATCGTAAATCACTTGAATAATTTTACGCATACCTCTTTTTTTTGCGCTTGAAACCATCAACGCATTTGGAAATTCTTTTCGTAAGGCACTTTGCTCTTTTTGATTGAGCTTGTCTATCTTTGTAAAAATTTGCAGTATATATTGATTTGCTCTTGCATTACGAAATAAAAAATCACTCACAGAGGTGTCTATCTCTAAATTCGGATGTCTACAATCTATAAGATGTATAAATATTTTAATTGCTTCTCTATTGGCAATATAATCAGTCAGATTTTTTTCCCAGTCATGTTTTATTGATTTTGAAACTTTTGCATATCCAAAACCAGGTAAATCTACAAACTTTGCCATCAGTTTTTCAGATGTCTCTCTATTTAAAAAAGTAACATCAAAATAATTTATTAGTTTCGTTTTTCCCGGCGTTGAAGAAACTTTAGCCAAGCCTTTATGATTTGTCAAAGCATTAAGCAATGAACTTTTCCCAACATTTGAGCGTGCCATAAAAACAACTTCATTTTGTTCCTCTGCTTCAGGAGCTGCACCGACATTCGGAGCAGAAGTTATAAATTTTGCATCAACAATGTCTATCATTTTTTCTCCTTTTTGTCTTTAATATCAAATATCATAATAACAGGTTCTTTTGCAACACCTTTGGCATATGCTTTCCCATCTATAGCATTTAAAACAACTTCATCACCAAAAATTTCTTTTTTATCATCAAGTTGCTTTAAATGTACATTCTGAAAAAAGTGATATTCTTTTTTCAAAGGGTAATAAATAACCTTTTGAGCAACACCGCTATAGCGTGCGCCTTTTTCCGTTTGTATAACAAAAGAAGCATTTCCAACGGCTATAAATTTTATGGGTTTATTATTTTTATCTGTATATACGGTTACTTTAGAAGCATTCAATTCATCATTGACTTTTTTAATTCTAACATGACCGGTAAAAACTGAAATACCTTTATCTTGATCTCCTCTAAACTCATCGGCTTTAATCTTGAGTTCTTGTGAGAACAATGCAGTTTGTAGTAAAAATATTATTATAAGTAAGTATTTCATCTATTTTCCCTCTTTTAGTTGATATTTCGCAGTGACATTCTTTGAATAAATTTTCCTAGAAATGCTATTGTATTTTATATAACTTCCAATGACAGTATCATCATTGAGATAAGCAATGTATTTTGCATTACTTATAATGTTTGCCGTTTTTTTATTGTATATTGCTTTTTGGCTTTTAAAAGTCAGTCCATCTTCTCTTACATATACAACATGTCCGGTTAAGGTAACAATTTCATTTTTGTAAACACCAAAATCAGCAATCATATTAGCAATATATTTTTTTGAATTATCCGTATAATCCATATCTTTAATTGTATATCTATCAGCATATCTTGTACCTTTTGTGCCAAGAAGTATTGTAGTCAGTCCTTTTGGATTGAGTTCATACATTGTAAAATCACTCAACTCAAACAATGGCACATCTTTAAAGTGCTGTATTTTAATATCCATAGGCTTAAACATAAAAAAGATTACCAATAAAATGCTAATAATGAAAGTTAAAAATATATTAATGTTAATAGCAATCTCCTTTTTATATCCATACAGATAAAAATGCTTCTTTTTGGTCATTTTCTTCGACTAAAATATCTATCATTTCTCTTACTGCACCATTGCCACCACTTTTTAAAAGTACAGTATTGACAAGCTTCTTAATCTCATCATGCCCATCACTTGGTGTAAAACTTCTTCCCGCAAGACGCAGCATATTATAATCATTTAAGTCATCCCCTATCACAGCAACTTCATAAAATTTCAAACCAAGAGATTTTACAATTTCTTTTATAACTCTGTCTTTATCTCGTATGCCTTGATGTAAGTGCTGCACACCAAGCTCTTTGGCTCTTTTTTCTACTATTTGGGAGTTTCTTCCGGTAATGATGGCTACTTGATTGCCTGCTTTTATCCAGGTAGTTATGCCAAGTCCGTCTTTAACATTAAAGTTTTTACTTTCAACTCCATCTGCTGAATATATAAGTGTGCCATCAGTTAAACAGCCATCAACATCCAAAACAATCAATTTAATCATAAAACATCTTTTGTACTTGGTATGCCGACTCTCTCATTTTTTGTAGTCGCACGCCTAAGTGCTACTGCAACTGATTTAAATGCTGCTTCTATAATATGGTGCTTATTCTTCCCACGACACTCTATAATGTGCATGCTTATTCGTGCATTTAAAGCAAATGCACGGAAAAATTCTTCAACAAGCTCTGTATCAAATTGCCCTACTTTACCGCTTACATGTAACTCATATACGAGAAAAGGACGGTTGCTTAAATCTAAATCACAAGAGACACAGGCTTCATCCATGACTATGTTTGCACTGCCAAAACGCTCCATACTTTTTACAGGGTATATTGCCTCTGCAAGTAGCGAGCCTAAAACAATGCCCACATCTTCAACACTGTGATGGTCGTCAATATGTGTATCGCCTTTACATGTAACGTCTAAATCAATTAAAGAGTGCTTAGAAAAACTCTCAAGCATATGGTCTAAAAACCCGATACCTGTGCTAATATTACTTTTGCCTGTACCGTTTATATTCAGTGCTACTGTGATATCTGTTTCTTTTGTTGTTCTTGTTTTTGTCATCATTTTCAATCCTCTCTCACTATGAATGCACCTTTAAAAATGCCATTTGCTTTATAGTCTCTTGCTTCTTGTTCACTTTTAAAGCCTTTAAGCCAGACTTTAAACATTCTGCCATTTTCACCTTGCATATCTTTAATGACTGTTGTATATCCATCTGTATTATTATATTTTTCTTGCGTCTTAATTGCACCGTCAATTTTTGAAAAAGAGGCAATCTGCAACGCAAATCCACCATGTAAAGCCATACTCTTTGGTGATTTTTTTAGCTGTCTCGCACTAGGAATTTTCTTTTTTCCTTTACCGGCAAAGCCAAGTACCTCTAATGTTACAGGGGCTGTTCCTGTGCCTATCATGTTAATTTTTGATGCTGCTGCTTTTGAAAGGTCTATAATTCTTGTCGAAACAAAAGGACCTCTGTCATTAATGCGTACAACTGTACTTTTACCGTTTCTTCTGTTGGTAACTTTGACGATTGTATTCATCGGTAGTGTTTTATGTGCAGCTGTCATGTCCCACATATTATACCGTTCACCATTAGATGTAAACTTTCCATGAAAATTGGGACCGTACCAGCTTGCATTGCCTCGAAATCTATCACCAACGCTAACAACTGTTGGATAGTAGCGTTTTCCATGCACAACATACGGTCGCATGGTTGCATTGGAGTATTTTTTTCTATTATAAGTCGACTGATAAGCACTCTTATCATCACTGTAATAAGTCGGTTCAGAGTATTTATAATGACGATAACTACTGTAACTTCTCGTGCTACATCCACTCATTAAAAAAAGAGAACTCACAGATAAAAAAAGAAAGAATTTATTCATACAATTTTAACCTCTCACCTATTCGAATTAAAGAACCTCGAATATTATTTTGGGCGCGCAAATTTTTTACACTTATTTTATGCTTTTTTGCAATTAATTCAAGTGAATCCCCACGCTTGACCATATAATAATGTCTACTTCTTAATTTGTGATGATTATTTTTTGCTATAGGTATGATTAATTTTTGTCGAATTCTCAAACGATTTGTTCGCAATTTATTAAAATCTTTAATAACTTTGTATGAAACGCCGTATTTTTTCCCTATACGAGAGAGATTATCGCCATTTCTTACTATATGCACCTTGTAAAAGTTCTGCATAGGTTCTTTGTAGTATTTTTGTTTAAATTCAGCAAGTTTTATATATGGAATATATACATCATAGCCTTTTGCATATGGCGGTACAAAATCATACTTCAAATGTCTGTTAAGCTTTTTTAAATCTTTGAGTGGAATATGAATGAGTTTTGATAGTCTTGTTAATGATTCTCCACGAGGCAATTTTACAGTTGCAATTGAGTAAGCATTTGCACGATTTAAAAGATACTCATACTCACTGTGTAGCATATATTGTTCATCACTCCCTATGAGTGCGAGTGCGACTATTTTTCGTATATAGTAACGGCTCTCTCTGGGAATATAATGCTTTTTTTTGTCAAGTAACACAGAAAGTTTGTCCGTTTTTGCTTTTCTGATTGCCTTACTTAGAGCACCTCCACCACAGTTATAGGCAATAGCAGCTAAATACCACTTGCCAAAACGCTTATGAAGTGCTGAAAGATATTTTGCCGCAGCTTCTGTTGACTTGATGAGATCACGCCTTTCATCTACATATTCATCAATTTTAAGATGGTATAGTTTTGCTGTATGTGGCATAAATTGCCATAACCCAGTTGCTCTTTTATGCGAATAAGCCTTTGTATGAAAATTAGATTCCGCCATAGCAAGATATAAAAACGCTTGAGGAACATTGTATTTTGAAAGTATATTTTTGATAGCAGGAATAAATAGATACGCATCTTTCATCGCTTTAAAAAAATGTTTATTTTTTGAAAGCGTTTTATTCTTCATTTTGTTCATTATTGGATCATATAAAAAAGATGGTTGAATATCAAAAGAGTTTAAAAGCTGCAACTCTTTGTTTGTATTAACATCATATGTAAGATTTGCAAATAGGACTAACGGGAAAAATAGGCTTAATATATATTTTATCATAGACAACTTTTTAGTTTTAATTTTTTAATGTATGCTATTTTATCTAAAATAGTATTAAAAAAAGTTGTAGCTGTTTTAATATTAAGAAATATGAAAGAGTTTCAGGGCATTTTCTGTAGTCAATTTTTCTATTTCTTCTCTTGAAATCTCTAAAATTTCTGACATTTTCTGCGCTACCAAAGTAGTATAAAGCGGCTCGTTTCTCTCACCACGATGCGGTGTCGGTGTCAAATATGGTCCATCTGTTTCTATAAGAAGTTTCTCTTTTGGAATGCGAGGCAAAATGTTGACAAGTTTTTTGGCATTTTTAAAAGTTACAACACCACCTATGCCAAAGTAAAAATTTTCATTTGCCAAGCTTAACAGTTCATCATCTGCATTAAAACAGTGCAAAACTCCACCTACTTCACCGGCATTATGTTCTAAAAGCAACATTTTGGCATCATGTGAAGCATTGCGAATATGCACTATCAACGGTTTTTTATGCTTTTTAGCAAACTCTATCTGCACTGAAAAAACCTTTGCCTGCGCCTCTTTCTCTTTTTGCTTCTCTTCATCACTGCCTTCAAGACGAAAGTAATCCATGCCACATTCACCAATGGCAACACACTTTTCATGCCCGACATACTTTTCAAAGTAACTTACATCAAAACCTTCTATGTCATAAGGATGCACGCCAATAGCGAAGTAAACATCACCATAACGCTCTGCAATGCCAATGGCTTTTTCCAAAGTGCTTAAATCTGCTCCGGGAATGATAAAACGCTTCACCCCACCCTCTCTTGCACGCTCTAGCACTGCATCCAAATCTTCATCGTACCGTTCATCATCCAAATGTATATGGGTATCAATTATCATTTTTTTCTTCTTTTCTTTACATGTAATATGTTTCGTATCATCAAAAATATAAAAAACGCAGATACTAAAACAGAACCGCCTGCCAGAAGCATATTGCCAGAATTATAAAAATTGTAGGCTAAAAATAGCCCGACAATGGAAATCACGAAACACATTTACTTGCCTCCAGCAGCTCTTTTGCAAATTTTTTGGCTTCCTCTGAGATACTTTCACCACTGATAATTCTGGCTATTTCATCTACGCGTTCATCCATGTTGAGCTCTTTTGTTTTTGATATTTTACCATCTTTATAGACTAAAAAGTGCTGATCACCCATAGAAGTAAGCTGCGGTTGATGAGAAATGACAAATATCTGAAAATGTTTTGAGAGCTGTTTGAGCACTTTTGCAACACTCATAGACTCCTCACCACTCAGGTTTGCATCAATTTCATCAAGCATTAAAACACCGCCGTTACTGCTCATAAACTCCGACTTTAAAGCCAGTACAGCCAAACGAAGCCTATTAAACTCTCCTGTACTTATTTTAGAAAGTTCTGTATCATCAAGTTCTATCTCTAGTTTATCCTGCCCATGTACATCATACTCAGTTTTATTTATATGAATTTTTGCATTTCGCAAATACAAACTGTTCAAATAGTTGTTCAAATCTTTTTCAAAGGCACCCAACGCTTTTTCCCGCAAGGCACTCAGCTCATCAGCAAGCTCTTTTACCTCTGTTGAGAGTTTTTTAACCTTTACATGTAAGTCATTCTTTTCTACTTCTATGTTTTCATATTTTTGCAGTTCCAACTCTTTTTGTTTTTTATACTCCAAAGCCTCTTTTATGCTTCCGTACCGTCGTTTGAGTCCGCTTAGCTCTTCTATGCGGTTGAGCACCTCTTCCACATCAACTTCATCAAGTGCGCTAAAACGCTCCTGAGCGTTTTCTAAAATGTTTCTGAGCTCATTCATCGCATCATCAAAAAAACCGCTCTGCTCATCTAACGCTTCTAGCGCAGAAGAAACCAGATGTTCATAATTGAAAATCTCATTTGCGGACTCAATGCTACCTAAAACCTTCTCTTTTTTTGAGAGTTCTTTTTTTATGCGTAACAACTCTTCATCTTCACCGACAGTCGGGTTTATGTCTTGTATTTTTTTGATCTCATAGGCTGCAAACTCTTTGAGTTCTACTATTTTTCTCTCTTCTTCAGCTATTACATGTAAAGCTTTTTTGACCTCTTTATATGCTAAAAAACTCTTTTGATATTTTTCTTTTAGTTTCGTAATTTTTTGAGACTTCGCCCCTGCTCTGTTGTCTAAAATATCAAGCAGATTTTCATTTTCAAAATCGCTAAAGTCTTTCAAACTCAAATGCCGCAAATAATTTGCAGCAACCAATGAAATAGACTTCTTCGAAAAGCTTTGATTGTTTATAAAATAACGAGACTTTTCTTTTTTGATATGCTTAAATACATTTGGCTCATCATTCTGAATGCCAGTCTGCTCCTCATCAATCTCCCAAGTAACACTGCTCTCACAAATACTGGCATCACAAGAAGTCCCACCCACAGATGCCAAAATAGACTCCATAAGTATAGACTTCCCGCTCCCGCTGG
>JALSLQ010000076.1 GCA_026988235.1 Sulfurimonas sp. | reverse complement strand
TGTCCAGTATCAGAAATTGGTTTGAAATTTATCCTCAACTTTGTATATTTTTCAGCGAAATTATGTCAAAATATACGAAGTGATTTAGGATTAAGAGGTGGGTTTACACAGTTAGGTTTACACTCTCATACTTTTTGGTATAATGTAGTAACAACGCTCTGTCGTTTTGTTAAAAGTGGTCGAGATTCATCACTTTATTCCATGCTGCAATAAAGTCATCTTCAAACTGTTCCTTTTTATCATCTTGTGCATAAAACTCTGTCTGTGCGCGGAGTTGTGAATTTGATCCAAAGATTAAATCAGCCCTTGTTGCCTTGTGTCTATTTTTCCCTGTGCTGCATAGACGACCTTCAAAAAGAGACTCTGTATCATCTACAGCATTCCACTCTATGTTCATATCTGTCAGTTTCACAAAAAAATCATTGTTGAGTAGTTCTTTTGTATCACTGAAAAGACCATAGTTATTGCTATTACATGTAACGCCAATAGCTCTAAGCCCACCAATGAGCACCGTCATTTCAGGCACTGTCAGTGTTAGTTGTTGTGCTTTGTCAAGCAGAAGTTGTTCAGCAGGTATCTTACACTCTTTTGGCAGATAATTTCTAAAGGCGTCGCCTACAGGTTCAAGGTAGTTAAAACTTTGTATATCTGTCTGTTCTTGCTTTGCATCAACTCTTCCCGGAATAAATGGAACTTTTTTTGTGAATTCTCCGTTATTAACGGCTTTTTCAACAGCAGCTACACCGCCAAGGACAATAATATCGGCTAGCGAGATATAATTTGTATGGCTTTCATTGAAATTCTTTTGAATACCTTTTAATACTGAGAGCACCTTGTGTAGTTGTTCTGGTTCGTTCACTTTCCAACTTTTTTGTGGTTCCAGAGCTATTCGTGCCCCATTGGCTCCGCCTCTTTTATCAGAATTTCTATAAGTAGCAGCAGATGACCAGGCAGTATAAAGTAATTCTGATACTTGCAAGACACTTTGTAAAATCTCTTTTTTGAGAGTCTCTATTTCGTCCGCATTTACCAACGAATAAGTAACATTAGGAAGAGGATCTTGCCAGATAAAATCTTCCTGTGGAACTTCTTTTCCAAGGTATCGTGATTTTGGACCCATATCACGGTGTGTTAATTTAAACCATGCTTTTGCAAAACTCTGGGCAAATAATTTTGGATCTTCTAAAAAAGAACGGGAAATTTTTTCAAATTCAGGATCCATTCGCAGTGCTAAATCGGTTGTGAACATAATAGTTTTTTCTTTTATCCCTTCAATGTGGGCATCTGGAGTCAAATCTTCTTCGTTTGGATTGACCGGTACCCATTGCCATGCACCGGCAGGGCTCTTTTGAAGATTCCACTCATATTTGAATAATATTTCAAGAAAGCTGTTGTCCCATTTTGTAGGTGTTGGTGTCCAAGCGCCTTCTAAACCACTCGATATTGTATCAGCCCCTTTGCCGCTTTTATAGCTGTTTTTCCAACCAAATCCTTGTTCTTGTATTGGGGCTGCTTCAGGTTCTGCTCCAACATATTTTTCAGGGTTTGCTGCTCCGTGGCTCTTTCCGAAGGTATGTCCGCCTGCTATAAGCGCAATGGTTTCTGCATCGTTCATGCCCATTCGGCGAAAACTTACCCGTATATCTTCTGCTGCAGCCAAGACATTAGGTTCTCCGTTTGGTCCTTCAGGGTTTACATAAATAAGCCCCATTTGCACGGCAGCTAAAGGATTTTGGAGTTTTTTATTTTCGGAATGTCGCTCATCTGCAAGCCACTCATTTTCTTCTCCCCAGTAGGTATCTTCTTCACTTTGCCAAATATCTTCACGACCGCCACCAAATCCATAGGTTTTAAAGCCCATAGATTCCATAGCTACAGTACCTGCTAAGATAATGAGATCTGCCCAAGATATTGAGTCACCATATTTTTTCTTTAAAGGCCATAACAAACGACGCGCCTTATCGAGGTTGACATTATCTGGCCAACTGTTAAGTGGTGCAAAACGCTGATTTGCAGATCCAGCTCCACCTCGTCCATCCATTATACGGTAGGTACCGGCACTGTGCCATGCCATGCGAATAAAAAAAGGTCCATAATGCCCATAATCTGCAGGCCACCATGCAACAGAAGTTGTCATTAGCGCGACAAGGTCTTTTTTTAGTTGTTTAAAATCTAGTGTATTAAAAGCTTTTTTATAAGAAAAAGTTGCCGTTACAGGACATAGTCTTGAATTGTTTTGTGTTAATATTGTAAGATTGAGCTGATTTGGCCACCATTTCGCTACTCCATTAGCATCTTTAAGGGTATTTTTATATGATTGCATTTTAGTTTCCTTTGGAAATATTTTACTAATAGAAAATATTTATCTTTTATTATTGCTTAAATAAACTTAAATAATAATAATTTATAGTATTTATGCTTATTCTTTTGTCAAAGTGTGAAAAATATTTATAAACATAATGCTAAAATATTATCATGGAAAATTATAAAAATAAATTTAATACACAACTCCATCATCTCAAACTTACTGAAGACGGAAGTTTTACTGCATATTCGCAGGAATATGATGAACATTATCATTCAACCAAAGACGGTGCTTTACATGAGTCTTTGACAAAACATGTTTTACCTGCTTTCTTACATGTAAAGGATGAAGAAGAGCTACATATTTTAGATATTTGTTACGGAATAGGGTTTAATACTTTAGCAACGATTTTGCATTATAAAAAAGAAGCAGCGCATAAAAAGCTTCATATCTATTCCCCTGAACTTGATGAAAAACTTGTCAAATCATTAGTAAATTTTCAGTATCCTGAGGAGTTTGCACCATTGAAAAAAATTATTCATTCTCTGAGTATGTCAGGAGTGTATGAAGATGAAAGTCTGAGTATAGAACTTTTTCTAGGGGATGCCAGAGAGTATGTCAAAAGGTTTACGAACAAATTTGACATCGTCTTTCAGGATGCTTTTTCTCCGAGTACAAATCCGATGCTCTGGACACAGGAGTATTTTAGAGATATAAAAAATGCCATGAAAGAAGATGGCATTTTAACGACATACTCTATAGCACTCAAAACCCGTTTGGCGTTACATGTAAACGGTTTTTATATTTATATAAATTCAGGAAAAGATTACAGAGATGCAACGGTGGCTTCTTTGTCGGAGTTAGCAGGGTACAAGAAAGTAGATATGCAACACAAGATTACATGTAACCCTGATGTACAACCCTTACGGGATAGAGAATGAGAAAACCCATAAAGCCCGCACTGAAGTACGGGTTCCGGGGATGTGTAGTTTTTGGAATCGGTACTTTAGTGCCGACTGCTCTGTGCAGATAAATTTATTTATTAATAACATCCAAAAAATCTTCACCAAACTGTGCAAATTTCTTCTCACCCACACCGTTGACTTCGAGCATCTCTTCTTTGTTGGTCGGCATGTCATTCGCCAAGTGTTTGAGTGTTTTATCACCAAAAATGATGTAGGCAGGCACGCCTAATTCACTTGCAAGTTCAGAGCGTTTTGCACGAAGTTTTTCAAACAACTCTTCATCATAATCAAACTCTTTCGCTTGTTTGACTTTTTTCTCTTTGATGTTTATCTGCAGTCGTGATGATTTAATATCTACAAGTTTTTGTGATTTTAAAACGGCTATGGCGTCATTTGTCAGTTTGAGTACACTAAAGTCACCCAGCAGTAAAATTTTGAGTTCCAAAAGACGCTCGATGATGACAAACCACTCTTTTTTGCTTAAATCCAGACCTATGCCATAGACTGAAAGTTTGTCCGCACCGTTGGCAAGGAGTTTTTGTTCAGTGGAACCACGCAAAATATCTATGATATAGTTTTTCCCAAAACCCTGATTTGTTTTATAAATGGCACTTAAAATCATTTGTGCCTCTTTGGTGATGTCCTGGCGTTTATCATTTGAGCTGAGACAATTATCACATCGCTCCTTGCAGGCATCAAGCGTGTCATTAAAATACTCTGCGAGCTGTTTGTGAAAACAGATTTCACTTGTTGCATATTTGTAGATTTTGTCTATTTTTTTATCAAGGTGGGCTTTGTACTCTTCGTTTGTGATGTCTGCCAAAAAGCGTTTATGCTGTGCCATATCACCGGCATTAAAAAGCAGTAAAACTTCACTGTCTTCTCCATCACGCCCCGCACGACCGATTTCCTGATAATAATTTTCCTGCGATTTTGGCAAAGACATATGCACCACAAAACGGATGTCACTTTTGTCTATGCCCATCCCAAAAGCGATGGTGGCAACCATAATGTTTATTTTATCATTGACAAAGATTTTAAAATTCTGTTCTCTGACATGTTGGGGAAGTCCGGCATGATAGGCAAGTGATTTGTAGCCGTTGAGATTTAAAAAAGCACTTAACTCTTCAGCTTTTTTGCGTGAACTGACATAGATGATGCCACTTTCATCTTTGTGTCTGAGTAAAAAGTTTTTGAGCTGTGCATGCCCGTTGCTGATGCGTCTTTGGGCTGAGATGAAAATGTTTTTACGAAATACTTTGCCTTTGAGCAACAGAGGATTTTCAAGGCGGAGTTCTCTCAAAATATCCTGCGTGACATTATCTGTCGATGTCGCCGTAAAAGCAGCTATGGTGGTGTTTGGAAAGTTATGTTTTAAATTTCCCAAAGCTCTGTAGTCATTACGAAATTCATGTCCCCATTGGGAAATACAGTGTGCTTCATCAATGACAAAAAAGTTTACATGTAAACCATGCAGTAGTTCAATGGTGTGTCCGTTGTTCAGGCGCTCTGGAGAGAGATAGAGAAATCTTAAACTCCCACTGTATGCTTGCGATATAATCTCTTGCACTTCGTTTTGAGTTTGTGCAGAACTTATCATCTGTGCGGCAATATTTTGTGCCTGCAATGCGCGAACCTGATCCTGCATCAAGGCAATTAGCGGAGACACAACAATAGTAATGCCTTCCATCATCATAGTTGGAAGCTGGTATACAAGAGATTTTCCGCCACCTGTGGGTAAAATCATCAGTAAATCTCGTCCATTTAAAATGACATCAACCCCTTCTTCTTGGAGTTCTCTAAAATTGTTATGTCCGAAATTGTCTTTTAATATTTTGTTTTTGATTTGTACTCCATTAGTTGTCAACTTTTTTTAGAACTCTTCAGTTTAATTATATAAGACCACAAAACCCAGACTAAAGTCCGAGTTCCGTTTTGTTTTGGAACCGGTACTTTAGTGCCGGCTGTTGCAATACTCTTGCCCCTCTCAGCCCGGACTGAAGTCCTCGTTCCAAAAAGACTACTTAGCTTAATGGTATTGAGACTTTCGGTTGGGTTCCGAGAAATTAATAGCTTGCATTGATTGTATCTACTTCATCCCATGAAAGTGAAGTTGACTTTTGATGCTTGATGATGTGTGCGACATATCGGGCGAACATATCGGTCTCGACATTAACTCTACTGCCTTTGCGGTAGTTTTTAAAGAGTGTTTCTTTCATGGTATGGGGAATGATTGTCAGGCGAAAACTCTCATCTGCAACATCATTGACGGTTAGGCTTACCCCGTCTATGGTGATGGAACCTTTTGGAACAATGTAGGAAATGAATTTTTTGTCTACTGCTATAAAAACATCATAAGAGTTGCCATTATTTTTTATATTTTTGATTGTGCCGATAGTGTCAACATGTCCTTGCACAATATGCCCTTCAAATCTGTCACCCATTTTCATAGCAGGTTCAATGTGGACTTGCGTTTTATAGTTTTCAATGGCTAAAAGTTTTTGACTCTCAGGAGAGAGCTCTACTGCAAAACCGTCAGTATTGACTTTTACAACCGTTAAACAAGCACCGTTTATAGCGATAGAATCACCAATATTTGCTTTGTATTTCGACCTGATACTGAGAGTGGAACTTACAAAGCTTTTAACAGTTGCAACTTCTCGAATTAAACCTGTAAACAAAATATTTCCTTAGAATACAATTTTTCCATTTTCTTGGAGACCCTTAATGATTTCTTTGGCTTTTTCATGCCCTTTATAAGCAGCTTTACGACATAAGTCAAGTGCTTTGTCATTGTCCATTTCGCAACCAATACCTTGGTCATAAAGAAGTCCCAAGTTATAAAGCCCTTCGGCAAGTTCGCCATCAGCCGCACGCTTGAAACAGATAAAACATTTTGCCTCATCTTGAACGACTCCATGCCCTTCTTTGTAAAGTGCGCCAAGGTTATTAAACGCTTGAAGATTTCCTCGTTTTGCAGCCTCTTCATACCAAAATGCAGCTTCGGAGTAGTTTTGTATACATCCAAGCCCGCGCTCAAGCATAAGAGCTACTTCATACATAGCAGGTGGTACGCCTCTTGTTGCCGATTCCATATGTAGCTCATACGCCTTGAACATGTCATGTTCGACACCGCCAATACCGTTTTCGTATAAAATAGCAAGATTAAAAAGAGCATAGGGCTGTTTGACCTCGGCTGCTTTTGTATAGAGTTGAAGTGTTTTTGCCTCGTCTTTTTCACATCCCTGTGCCATTTGATGCATGTAAGCTAAAGAGGTTTGAGCATCTGCATTATCTTGATCTGCAAGTTGTGTGTAAAGTTCATAAGCCGTTGTGTAATCACCTGCATTATAGGCTTCATTTGCTTTTTGTATCATTTTTCATTCTCCGTACGAATTGGTTGCCGAAAGGTTGTTTGGTTCCCCTTTGCAGCTGCTTTGGCTTTTCTTACTTTGTCAAGTAATTTTTCTTTGCTACTAAGATGTTCATCCCTGATTTTATGTTCGTAACTTCCGTCAATTTCGGGGTCATAGACCAGTATTTCAGGGACATAATCTTGAAATAACTCTGTACTCATCTTAAAAACCCCAATTAATTTACTTTATATTATGCAAATGATACTGAAAAATGATAAAATTCGCATTAAGATAATAAAATGGATTTTTTAATGAATTATGATGTAATAGTAGTAGGTGGCGGTCACGCAGGCATAGAAGCTTCTCTGGCAACGGCTCGCATGGGAAATAAAACGCTGTTGGTTTCAATGCTTGCTGAAAATGTCGGTGCAACAAGTTGCAATCCTGCTATTGGCGGACTTGCAAAAGGGCATTTAGTGCGTGAACTTGACGCGCTTGGTGGGGAGATGGGACTCATCACTGATGAAGCAGGCATACAGTTTCGTATACTCAACCAGACAAAAGGTCCAGCTGTACGGGGAAGCCGTGCGCAGATAGATATGGATAAGTACCGTATAATCGCTAGAAATGTCGTGCTCAATACGCCAAATCTTGATTTGGCACAAGATACGGTTGAGTCTTTAATCATAGAAGAAAAAGAGGTAAAAGGTGTTGTGACAACGCTTTTAAATGAGTACAGAGCTAAAAAAGTCATCATTACTTCAGGGACATTTCTCAATGGTATTATACATGTAGGAGAGGTGCAACAAATCGGAGGACGATATGGAGAACAAAGAAGTGTCGGACTTTCCACTTCACTCAAAAATGACTGTGGGTTGAATATGGCGCGTCTCAAAACAGGAACTTGCGCGCGTATTGACAGCTCTAGTATTGATTTTTCTGTAATGGAAGAACAAGGTGGTGACGAGTTACCAAATCCTTTTAGTTTTAGAACAGACCGCGAAAATTTTCGTGCGACAAAAAAACAACTGCCATGTTATATTGCCTATACAAATGAAACAACGCATAAAATTATTGAAAGTAATTTTTACAGAGCACCACTTTTTACAGGGCAAATAGCAGGAAAAAGTCCAAGATACTGCCCTTCAATAGAAGATAAAATAGATAAATTTCCTGATAAAGAGCGTCATCACCTTTTCTTAGAACCACAAACAATGGACAATACAGAGATTTATGTGAATGGTATGAGTACATCGCTACCACCTGAAGTACAACGGGATATGATTCACTCAGTCAAGGGAATGGAAAATGCAAAAATTGTTCGTTATGGCTATGCGATAGAGTATGATTTTGTGGATCCTCGTGAGCTAAAACATTCGCTTGAAACCAAAAAAATCAAAGGCTTGTATCTTGCCGGCCAAATAAATGGAACAACAGGTTATGAAGAGGCAGCGGCACAGGGAATAATGGCAGGAATCAATGCAAGTTTGGCATTGCAAAACAAAGAGCCGCTTATTCTTCGTCGTGATGAGGCTTATATTGGTGTACTTATTGATGACTTAGTAACAAAAGGAACAAATGAACCCTATAGAATGTTCACATCCCGTGCCGAGTATCGCCTGTTACTTCGTGAAGAGTCAGCAGACATAAGACTTGGAAAATATGGACATGAACTCGGTCTGATTTCAGACGAGCATTATGAAAAAATCAAGACAAAAGCACAGCAGATAAAAGAGGGTGCACAGCTCTTAGAAGAGACAAAATTTACTCCAAACAAAGAGTTTAACGCACTGCTTGCATCAATGGATGAACAGCCTCTCAAAGATGTTTCAACCGCACAACAGCTTGTCGCGCGAAAAACTTTTAATGTACAAAAGATGATAACAATTATGCCCGAACTTGACAAATATGATGATTACATAAAAGAAGAGATTTTGGTAGAGGGAAAATATGCCCGTTATGTCGATAAACAAAGCCAAGAGATAGAGCGTATGAAAAAGTATCTAAAAATTAAAATTCCCGAAGGATTTGATTTTACAGGTGTAAGCGGACTCTCAAAAGAGGTACAGGAAAAACTAGTTGCTTTTTCTCCCCCGACCCTCCAAGCGGCAATGAATATTAGTGGAATTACACCGGCTGCAATAGAAATACTACATATATATATAAAAATGGCGGCAAAAAAATAATGAAAACTTTTTATTATGTGCATACTGGGCATCGAATAGGATTGGATAGGTTTCGCAGGGCAGTGGCGATTATGAATGCTTTAGAAGATGAAGATATAACACTTTTGACAAGTGACTATAGAATCGCACAAGCCGCTCGGGATTTTGGTATAGATAAGAGTGTAGGCATTGATGTTGTGAGAAATATTCCACAAATTGCACATCACGGGGATAAACTTATATTTGATTCTGATGAAGCAAATCCTATAATGCTTGAAGATATGCGAAATTATTTTTCATCCTTTGTTCGAGTCAGCGATAAGCAAGATGATGTCAAAGCTGAGAATGAATTTTTACTCTCTCCTTATTTAGAAGGTGAGGGTATTTGTAAAGCCGTGGTTATTGCCGATAAATACTTTACATGTAAAGAAAAAACGGTTGCAATTTCTTACTTTTTTGGTGATGATGATTATGAGAAAGATTTAGAAAAACATTTGGATTTTATAGAAGATTTAAACCCTCATTTACAGTTAGGATTTTATTATTTTTTAGATTATGAAGCAATGTTACAAACGAAATTCGTTAATTCTTTTGAATTTGAAGAGTATGACGAAATGATTATGCAGAGTAAAATTTTGATCACGGCATCTCCTCAAGCGGTATTAGATTCCTTAGCATCTGGTGGGAAGCCGATTTATATACAAAGAGAAGATTATACACAGAATTTTAACTCTTTATTTGAAAATTTGAATGTTCCAATTGTCTTTGAGTATGATAAAAATCACTTAAGTGTGATATTAGAAAGCATAAATGAGCGAAATTATGAAAAAATTGAAAACAATTGTAACAAAATTGCAAACTTTCTAAAAGAGAGCTTAAATTTATAAATAATTAAAACTTATTTGGTGTATAATAAGGGTTGAAAATTCATAAAGAAGTGAGCAAACATGAAAAATAATAGCCGTAGAGGTTTTATGGGTAAAGCATTTGGTGCTGTTGCCGGCGTAGGTGCAGTAGCTTCATTATACGCGATGAAGCGATCTTGGGATCCTTTACCGAGTGTAAAAGCAGCCGGATTTACTACTCTGGATATGTCTCAATATAAAGAGAATGAACTTGTAGTAGAAAAATGGCGTGGAAAGCCTATTTTTGTTTTGAAACAATCTAAAGAGATGTTAGATACTGAAGATAAAAATATGAGTGAAATTACTGGAAAATCAACAGGTACGATGGACAAGAAAAGACTTATAAAAATAGGAGATGATCATTTTCTCGTATGTGTAGGGCTTTGTACACACCTTGGCTGTATTCCCGGATATCGTCCTGATAAAAAGAATTTCCTTTGTGCATGTCATGGTGGTATGTATGATGATACTGGTATGGTAACGAAGTCTCCACCACCGCGTGGTTTAGATATTCCTCCTTTTAAAATTGATGGTATGAAATTGGTTCTTGGCGAATCAAGTCCAGAATATGAACAAATGCTTAAAGACGGCATTACACTAAAAGTATAGGAGAAGGAAAATAAATGGCACATTTTACAAAAGCGACAAGCATGCATGATTGGTTAAATCAACGCCTCGGTATTGATACACTTAATCGTGTTTTAGCGACGGAATATTGGATTCCTAAAAATATTAATTTTTTATGGGCGATGGGTATGATACTTGCGATAACATTCGGCATGTTATTGATATCTGGTATCTTTTTATTGATGTATTATCAACCAAATGTAAATTTAGCATTTGATAGTGTTAACTACACAATCATGCAAGAAGTTGGGTATGGTTGGTTATGGAGACATGTACATGGTGTCGCGGCATCTGTAGTATTCCTTATCATTTATATCCATATGTTTACTGGTATTTACTATGGTTCATACAAGAAGGGTCGTGAGATGATTTGGATCTCTGGAATGCTTCTATTTGTTGCATTTTCAGCAGAGGCATTTTCTGGCTATATGCTTCCTTGGGGACAAATGTCTTACTGGGCTGGTATGGTTATTACAAACTTGTTTAGCATGGGTGGATTACATATGGATGGCTTAGTTGAGTGGATTCGTGGTGATTATGTTCCTGCTCAAGCATACTTAAATCGTTTCTTTATGTTACATGTATTACTTATTCCTTTAGCAATCATTGGTCTGATTGGTTTGCACTTTGGGGCACTTCGTATTCCACATGTTAACAACCAAGATGGTGAAGAAGTTGATTTTGATGTTGAAGCTAAAAAATATTTGGCTGGAGATAAAGCAAACTCAAAAGTTATTCGTTTTATGAATGATTTCTTAGCAAAAGATATGATGGTTGTAGGAATTTTCCTTATTCTTTTCTTCTATCTTGTATTTTATCATTATGACTTTGCGATGGATCCTGTAAACTTTGACCCTGCAAATGGTTTGAAGACACCTACACATATTTACCCTGAGTGGTATTTCTTATGGTCTTATGAGATTTTACGACCGTTTTCTACGAATGTTGGGCTAATAGCATTTGCATTTGCACAGGTTATTTTCTTTGCACTTCCATTTTTGGACAGAAGTCCAAACGCAGTTCCTGCATCTCGTCGTGGCTTGTTTAAAATCTGGTTTTGGGCGATGCTAATTGATATGATTATACTGACGGCAATGGGTAAAGTCCCTCCAATCGAACCATTTGGTACTATTGGGTTTTATGCAGCATTAACATTTTTTGGTCTTTGGATTGCACTTCCATTTATCACAATGTTTGAAAAAAAAGTTTAAGGAGTAAAAAGTGAAAGAATTATTTATATTAGCAGTTGTAACTGTTTTTACTCTTGTGACTTACTATTTGGTTGAGCCATTTGCTCACTCACATATGCATGCACACCATGAGAGTGAAAAATTTGCTTATAAAGATTTACCGGCACTTACCAAAACAGGTAATGTAGCTCGTGGTAAAGATTTGGTAATGGGAGCTGGTGCTTGTGCTGGTTGTCATGGTATTAAGGTGGCAGGTATGCCTGCACCAATGGACGCTGTTACCGCAGCACAGGCTTATGGCGTTAATCCACCAGATTTATCTAATGCTGGTGCTGTATTTGATCCTAAGTTTTTAGCTGCACTGATTAAAAATCCAACGCATGCTTTAATGCTAGAAAATAAATTTAATGCAAAAACTGGAAAAACATTTCCAATGCCACAATTTTATGGAGCAGGTGGAGACATAGATCAAGAGATAGCAGATATGGTTGCTTATTTACAATCAATTGCGGTTCCTAAAGATAAGTTAACAGCAAATGTAGCTTTTGAGACTGCTTGTGGCAGATGTCATGCTATTCATTATGAATATAATTTAGATGGGAAACTTCATGCGCCATGGACACAAATTGGTGAAAAACCTAAATTTAAACATAAACAAGATGAATTGGCATTTGAAACAAAAGTTCTTGATTATCAAGATTCTTTAACAAAATATCTTGGTAAACTACCACCAGATTTAAGTATGTACATCCGTTCTCGTGGTGAGCATTTCTTGAGTACATTTGTTGAAGATCCAGATAACTACCTTAAAGGTACTGCAATGCCACGCGTTGGTGTAGATGCAGTAGCTGCTGAGAAAGTTATTGAGCACTTAGCTGATGTTGGCGATTCTAAGCGTCACATCAGAGAAGAAGTTGGTAAAAATGTAATGATATATATTATAATCTTTGCAATCTTTGCCATTCTTTGGAAAAAAGAAGTGTGGAGAGACCTTCACTAATTCTTTTTTGTTCCCATACTTTGTGTGGGAACACTTTTTTTATTACCCTTCCTAAAGTTAAGCTTTGATATAATCTATTTTATGAGATTTAGAGACATTAAAAAAACTACAAAACGAAAACAACAAGAAAAAAAGACATTACATGTACGCTATGCCTACTATCCTGATAAAATAAAAGCATTTATTACTGATTTATTTATGATATATGCACCTATATTGTATTTTATTACTTATGTTGTGATGGGAAGCAAAGAAGCGTTTCAATCATCACAATGGGCACCATTTTTGGGTGTGACAATGTACACTCTTATTTATGGTTTTCTTATAGCAAAATTTGGGCAAACTCCCGGAAAAAAGGCATACAATATAAAAGTGGTCGATGATAAAACATATAAAAACATAGGCTTTATTCGTGCTATATGTCGGTTTATAGCTTTTTTGTTTTCTGCGACAATTCTTTTAGGACTACTCACTCCTTTTTTCAGAAAAGATAAAAAAGCACTTCATGATATTATCTGCTCAACTGTAGAAATTTATACTGATTAAGATGTGTATCAACTCGAAAAGATATAATAAAAACAATTAAAATTAGGAAGTAAAATGCTTATTGATAGTTATGATAGAGTGGTTGATTACCTTCGTGTTTCTGTAACGGAGCGATGTAATTTTAGATGTCAGTATTGTATGCCGGAAAAACCTTTTTCATGGGTTCCAAAAGAAAATTTACTCACATTTGAAGAGCTGTTTGAGTTTATGAAAGTTGCCATTGACGAGGGTGTGAAAAAGATTCGTATCACCGGAGGAGAGCCACTTTTGCGTGAAGATTTAGACAAATTCATTAAAATGATTTATGATTATGAACCTTCGATTGATTTGGCGATGACAACCAATGCTTTTTTACTCAAAGGCACAGCACAAAGGCTTAAAGATGCAGGACTCAAACGCATAAATGTCAGTATAGATACACTCAAACCAGAAGTGGCACAGGCAATAGCCGGCAAAGATGTCCTTAAAAATGTTTTAGAGGGTGTTGAAGAAGCAAGAAAAGTCGGGCTTAAAGTAAAAGTCAATATGGTGCCGATGAAAAATATGAATGCAGATGAGATTGTTGATGTGTTAGAATATTGCAAAGAGCGTGATATGAGTGTCCGTTTTATAGAATATATGGAAAATAAATTTGCAAAAGCAGATATCTCAGGGTTGAAATCTCCTGAACTTTTAGATATTTTGAGACAAAAATATGAATTTGAAGATGAAGGCTTTGATGGATCTTCTCCTTCACATTATTACAGAATGAAAGACGGTTACCGCTTTGGAATTATAGAGCCTTATGGTGATGATTTTTGTAAACAGTGCAACCGTATTAGGTTGACGGCAGAAGGAAATCTTATACCATGTTTGTATTTTGATGAAGCGATGAGTATTGCCGAATCAATTAAAAAGGGTGATATTAAAGGCGCTGCAGCTGTTTTAAAAGAAGTAGTACGCACAAAACCTGAAAAAAATCGTTGGGGAGGAGATGATGATGAAATTTCCAGCCGTGCTTTTTATGAGACGGGTGGATGATTTACCTCGTTGAACATTTTTATTCTATTCAAGGCGAAGGCAAGTATGTAGGGACACCTTCTCTTTTTTTTCGTTTTGGCGGATGCAATATGAAATGTGAGGGTTTTGGCTGTAAAGAAAATGCAACAGATGGTACTGAGGTTATTGGCTGTGACACGGTTTATGCCGTTAATAAAGAGCATTTTTTGCATAATTGGATTCCTGTAAAGAAAGTAGAAGAACTGTTGAGTGTACTCTCTTTGTATGAGTTGCCAGAAGCAGTAGATATTGTGCTGACAGGAGGTGAGCCTCTGATTTATGCTCATGATGTACTATTTGTTGAATTTTTAGAAGCTTTAGTGGAGCGGGGACATCAGATAACCTTTGAAACAAATGGTTCTTTGGCTGTTGATTTTGAACGCTACCCTGTTTATAAAGAGTGTGTTTTCGCGCTTTCTATTAAACTTTCAAATTCAGGTGAGCCTATCAATAAACGCTTACGAGGCGATGTTATTTACAATATTGCCTCCAATGCAAAAGATGCTTTTTTTAAATTTTCTATAGACAAAGAGTCTATAAATATTGCTTTAGAAGAAGAGATAGCTAGTATAACTTTGCACTCTCCTAAAACGAAAGTTTACTGCATGCCTGTTGCAGGGAGTAAAAAAGAGCTTGAAGAAAATACTGAACCACTTATAGAATTCTGTAAAGCAAAAGGGTATAATTTTAGTGACAGGCTGCATATAAGAATTTGGGATGCTAATAAGGGAGTGTAGATGATAATACGAAAACTTTTTAAATTTGAAAACGCACATATAGTACGGGGATGTTCTACCGTAAAATGTAGAAGCTCTATCCATGGGCATTCCTATAAAGTTGAGTTACTGTTTGAATCTAATTTTTTAGACAATGGACAAATGGTGTATGATTTTGGATTGATGAAACAAAATATGAAAGATTTGGTTGAGAGTTTTGATCATGCGATTGCACTGTGGAGGGATGATAACCCTGCATTTGTGCATGATATGAAACAACACTCTGCCCGATGGGTGGAGTTACCTGTTTCTCCTTCTGCAGAACAGTTTTCACGTGTTATATTTGTAATAATCGACAAACTTTTGTCCCTCACTGCAACGCAAAATGGAGAAAGAGAAGTGAAATTACACTCCGTGATAGTGCATGAAACCGATACAGGCTATGCCCAATGTTTTAGTGAAGATGCCTACTCTAAAGAGATGGGTGAAATAAAACTAGAAGAGATTGTTTTTTCACCACAAGTATTGCACGATTTTAAAGACTCTCAACTGTATGAAAAAATAGTGGCAAATAAATCTTTCATTAATCCAACATCAGTTTAAATTGAAGAATTTTTGGAACGCGGATTTTAGTCCGTGTTGTTAAACTTCTCGGAACCGGTACTTTAGTGCCGGCTATTGCAACTTGCTTGAGATATTAAACTCTTGAACTCCTGTGTCGTAAAACTGAACTTTGTGCTTATAATTTTTACGATTGCATCTTTTGGAATAAGCTCGCACGATTCATCTACCATTATAAAAGCATTTGCCGACCCAAGAGGGGAAACCATTCCTGGTGCGAACTGCTCGCAGACCGTGAAATGCTCACCATCAAAAAAGCCAGGTAAAAGGCTTCTTCTGCCGGCTTTTACTTTATAATTATTTTTCATTTTTGCTTGAATCGTATTGATGAATTTTGCTTTTGCTCCACTCATTGCATAAATAATGCTCCTGCCAAAAAGTTCAAAGTTTAGCGCTGCAGCAAGTGGATTTCCGGGAAGGTTTAAGATGATTTTATCGCCAATTTTGCCAAAAGTTGTTGGTTTTCCCGGTTTTATTGCCACTTTGTCAAAAAGTATCTCATAACCAAAAGCACCAAAAGCCTCTTTTGTAAAGTCGGCATCCCCGACACTCACGCCACCTGATGTTATGATGATGTCACAATCAAGCGCACTCTTTACATGTAAGTGTAAATCTTCTAAGGTATCAACTGCCGTACCTATAAATTCCACTTCACAGCCAAGTTCTTTGACACGGGCAAGCAAGGTCGGTGTATTTGTATTGTAGAGCTGATAATCCGTGACTTGTTCAAAGTGCATTTTAAGTTCATTACCCGAAGCAAACAATGCGACACGGGGTTTTTTAAAGACTTTGACATGAGAGATGCCTTGAGAGGCTAAAAGTGTAATCTGATGGGCATCTATCTTATCGCCACGAGATAAAAGTTTAGTTTTTTTCTTTATATCTTCACCACTGAGGCGGACATGTTTTGAAATCACCAAATTGTCGGGAAGTTTTACACCGTTTTCACACTCTTGTGTATCTTCAATAGGGACAATACATTGTGTTCCTAATGGAATTCTGGCACCTGTCATTATTTTTATGGCTTCGCCGTGATGGAGTTCACCCATAAAATTATCTCCTGCAAAGACGGTACATGTAACGCGTACACATTTGTTAGAGTCTTCTATTTTTACGGCATAGCCGTCCATTGCAGAGTTGTCAAAAGGCGGAAGGTTGTGCGTTGCTATGATATCCCCAGCAAGTATGTAGCCTAAAGCTTCTTCAATCGGGAGTATTTTTAGTGATTTTTGTTTGGTATTTGTATAAATTAATTCTAATGCTTTTTCAATGGTGACAGTCATAATGTGCGTACCCCTTTTTTTAATTGACATATTATAATATAATTTCGTTATGAATGAAATGTATAATATGGGTTTAAGCCTACATAGTTGGTCTGCAGTTGCAGTTTTGGTCATGATTTTTATAAATCTTTTTGTTGTAATGAGTGCTATTGATTTGAAAAAGTACAAAAGAGCGCATGCTTTATATTGGTGGCCTTTAGAAATAACGGTGCTTGGTTCTCTGATTTTTACGGGCATAGTAATGATGGCGGCAAAACATTTGCATTTTACGATAGAAAATATTGTAATGATTGTTTTAGCGGTTGTTTTGATTGTGTTAGAAGCCAAAAGAGTCAAAGCATTAAAATACCTTAGTACAAAAAAAGAGCATGCCCTCGCAGCCTATAAGCCTTTTGCAAGAACAATTTTGCAAGTCGAATTTGTGTTGGTTGTCTTGATGTCCCTTTGGATGTGGTTTTTGTAGTATGGTGTATCTTTACCATTGCGATGCAGCAAATGAGCAGTTACATGTAAAGGGTGAGGATTTTAAGTATCTTATTAAAGTGCGTCGTCACAGTATCGGTGATGCACTGGGCTTTCGTAACAAAGACGATATAAAAACATTGCATAGTTATAAGTTGCAAAAAATTGAGCCAAGAAGTGCCGTGTTTGAGCGTATTTCATCCAAAGTTTTTGAAGTAAAAGCAGACAAAGCGTTACATGTAGGCTGGTGTGTTATAGACAATAAATCTATTGAAAAAGTATTGGCAAGTCTCAATGAAATAGGCGTACAAAAAATTACTTTTATTTACTGTGAGCGGAGTCAAAAAAATTTCAAACCCGATTTTAAAAGATTTGAGCGTATTATAGAAGCTTCAAATCAACAGTGTGGCCGTACAGAAATGATGGAACTAGTTACATGTAAAGGGCTTGCGCAATTTATTGAAGAAAATCCGCAAACGAAAGTTTTTGATTTTACGGACAAAAAACTGGAATGTGAGAATGATTTTGAAACAGTGCTTGTTGGTTGTGAGGGTGGATTTTCAGCCAAAGAGAAAGAGCTTTTAAAAAATCAAGAAGTTTTTCGGCTTGACACCCCTATGATACTCCGTTCCGAAACTGCTGTTTTGGCTGTTGCTTCTAAAATACTTCTTTAGCCATTAAGTTAAGAAAAAATCTAATGCTTTCCCGGAACCGGTACTTTAGTGCCGGCTGTTGAAATACTCTTGCCACTCTCAGCCCGGACTACAGAAAAAAATTTAGTTTTTCTCACAAGTCACGCTTTAGCGTTTGAGAGTCCGCGTTCCAAAAATACTGCTTAACTTAATGACTTGAAAGCTTGAGAATTAAATATCTTTTATCGGAACCCAGACTTTAGTTTGAAAAAAAAGTTATGAATTTTAGAAAAAATTGGATATAATTGCACTCACAAAAATCTGCCCCCATACGGATTTAAAAAATATATAGTTTTGCGTACACAAGACGCATAACAAAAGGTAAAAAGATGAAAAAAGGTATTCACCCTGAGTTAGTTGATTGTACTGTAACATGTGCATGTGGAAATAGTTTCGTAACAAAAAGCCAAAAGTCGGAAATGAAAATTGATATTTGTAATGAATGTCACCCGTTCTTTACAGGTTCTGAGCGTATGGTTGATACGGCTGGTCGTATTGAGAAATTTAAAGCGCGTTACAATAAAAAGTAATTTTTTAATTTGCTATCTTTAGTTCCAACTCCGATTGGAAACATTGGCGATATATCACTCAGAGCAATCGAAGCTCTGAGAAACGCCGACACTCTTCTTTGTGAAGATACCCGCGTTACAAAAAAACTCATTCATATTTTAAAAGAACGATACAATACTGAATTTAAAGAAAATCAAGAATTTATTTCACTGCATTCACATAATGAACAGGCTTTTGTTGAAAAATTAGAACCCTCTTTTTTTGAACAAAATGTTGTTTATGCCAGTGATGCAGGTATGCCCGGCGTGAGCGATCCAGGGCAAATTTTAATTTCATATTGTTTAGAACATGATATTACTTATGATGTCCTTCCGGGAGCCAATGCCGTTTTGACTGCATTTGTAGCAAGTGGATTTTGTGAAACACAAATGCTTTTTTTCGGGTTTCTTGATCATAAAGGCAGTAGCAGAAGTGCAGGATTGCAAAGTGCTTTGCATAACGGATATGCTACTGTTTTGTATGAATCTCCGCACCGTTTGGAAAAATTACTCTTAGAGCTTACTAAAGAAGCGCCGAGTAGAGAAATATTTTTAGCCAAAGAGCTTACGAAAAAATATCAAAAATATTTTCGAGGCACTGCTCAAGAGCTTCTTAATAAACTCAATGGCAATTATAAAGGTGAATGGGTTGTAGTAATTCAGGCAAGTAGTTTACATGTAAGCTCTGCAATCAGTGAAAATGATATTTTAGCACTTGATTTACCAAAAAAAGTACAAGCAAAACTTATTAGCAAAATTACAGGCGAAAATACAAAAGAAATATATCAAAGATTGTTATAAACACTTTTTTTAGATAAAATACTCTTATGTTAATTTATGCAAAACAACCAATCTATTATCTGATCAATAACTATCCGCAAAAAATCAAGACTTTGTACCTTGCAAAAGAACTTGAAAAAAAAGAGTATTCCCGTTTAATGAAAATGGGTTTTGAGATAAAGCGCATCCCCAATGAAGCAGCCGTTAAGATGAGTAAAAATGCTAATCATCAAGGCTTTTTAGCTGAGGTAGAAGATTACAAACTTCATAATTATCAAACATTTTTAGACAAAGACTTTATTGTTGTATTAGCAGGGCTTACAGATGTGGGAAATATTGGAGCAATTGTAAGAAGTGCTTATGCGTTGGGCATTGATGCCATTATCGTAAGCGGTATTAAGCATCTCAATATTGAGCCTTTGCTCCGCACAAGTACAGGTGCACTTTTTGATATGCCTTTAGCGGTTGAGAATAACATTCATAATCTGCTTAATGATTTTAAAATGTCTGGCTTTGTAAGTTATGGTGCTGATATGGGGGGCATAGACATTAGGGATGCCGAAATTGTTAAAAAAAGAGTGTTGGTTTTGGGCAATGAGGGTGAAGGACTCACTCAAAGAGTAAGTTCAAAACTTGACAATATTGTAAGTATAAACATGGCACATGATTTTGATTCGCTCAATGTAAGTGTTGCCGGAGCTATTTTAATGGACAGGATGCGATATGAACAATGATGGACTGCAAAGATTAAAAGAGATTGGTGCTCAAAAAATATATGAAGATACACATATACCAGTGAAAAACATACAAGCTCTGTTAAATGAGAATTTTGAGGAACTTACTAAGATTCATTTTATAGGTTTTCTTTCAATACTGCAAAGAGAATACAACATTGATTTAAGTGAACTTAAAAATGCTGGTATTGCTTATTATGAAGAAAAAAACCCTCCAGAAGAAACAACTGAAGATGGAATTTTTATAGCACCTAAAAAAAACAAGAATTTTACACTCTTTTATATTTTACTTGTTATGGCATTGTTTTTTATTGCTATTTATTATACAGTTGAATACGCAAACGAAAATAGACAAAGTAATTCTAGGGTGGACAATACAGTCATTAATGATGCAAAGAAAAATATTAATTATGTATTACCCGATACAAATACAAGTATGGAAGATGAAAATAAAACAACTGAAGATATGAACACAACTCAGGAAAAAGTAAAAGAAACACCTGCTCATACAGAAGAAAAAACTGTTGTAAAAAGTTTTAATATTGTTGCAAGATCAAAAGTATGGCTTGGTTATATTGATGTGAAGACAAATAAAAAGTACCAAAAAACATTTAATGGAGCATTTGACTTAGATCCAAATAAAGAGTGGCTATTAATATTTGGTCATGGTTATATTAATATAATTATTGATGCACAAGAAAAGAAATTTAATTCAAAAAAGACATTAAGGTTGCTCTATAAAGATGGAGAAATAACAGAATTGACTTTCGATGAGTTTAAAAAACTAAATAGAGGTAATGTATGGTAAAAGCTGTAATCGCATTACTGGTATTTTTTAATTTTGCATATTGTAGTGATTTACAAAAAGACCCGTTAACGCTTAAAATACAAAGCTTTTTAAGTGAAAAAGCGTATGAGAGCAATAAAGATTTTATCAATGTTATTTTTGAACCGAAATCTTCTTTTTATGTCAAAGATAGAGTTGATGCTGTAAAAGTTATACAAACACTCAAAAATAATGGCTTGCTGAATCTGTTTTTTAAATCACCGCAAGACTTTCGACTTAATTTTAAGACAAGTGGTTTTCCTTTGTTCTTTGTGAAAATTATGGAAGACACTCTTCAAAACCTCGGTTACTTTCGTTATGTGACTACGGCTTCAAATTTTGATGCTTTTGAGTTTTCATGGAGTATAAATTTAACATCAGAGTATGCAACAGATCCTTTAATTCTGCAAAATGAATTACATAAAAGTGGCTGTAATATTATAGATGTTGAAAAAAATTCTCAACGAGAATGGACATATACTATTGATATTACAAATGGACATCTCAATACCATCCAGTTACATGCGGATGAAGAATTTAAACTAAAGCGTTCGTTATATGCACATTGGTTGGACATTTCAAAAATCAGAACTTTGAAAATCAGAAGCTCGAGAAGAAATAGGTGGTATCCGTATATTGCTTATTATGACTCATCATTACATCTTTTAAAGTTGCTCAAAAGAAATAAAATATATAAAAAATTGACACTTAATATGCCTAAAAATGCTAAATATATAAAAATATCGGATATGTTTACACTTAAAAATGTGAAAGATTCTCTTCTCCTGTACCCAAAGGGTGCAAGGTAATTTATAGACCGTAACTTTATTCTAATAATTTTTCGCTAAAATAGCATTAATTATTTCATGATATAGGGTAAAAAATGTTTGATGAGTTTAAATTTAATAGAGTTGAGAGATTGCCGAAGTATGTATTTGCGGAAGTAAATGCCATCAAAATGGCTGAGCGTCATGCAGGAAAAGATGTTATAGATTTTTCTATGGGAAATCCTGATGGTCCAACACCCGAACACATACGAAATAAACTTGTCGAATCAGCCCAAAAAACAAAAACGCATGGTTACTCCGTTTCTAAAGGTTTACCAAATCTTTTAAAAGCTATTGCTGACTGGTATGAACGAAGATATGATTGTAAATTAGACCCAGATTCACAATGTGTTGCAACTATGGGAAGCAAAGAGGGGTATGCACACCTTACTTATGCTATTACGAACCCTGGCGATGTTGCAGTTGTGCCTGATCCTACCTACCCAATCCACGAGTATGCTTTTCGATTAGCTGGTGGAAATGTCATTAAATTTGGTATAGAGTTTGATGAACATTACCGTTTAAATGAAGATAAATTTTTTGAAAGTTTGGAAACAGTTTTTAAAAACTCTTCACCAAAACCAAAATATGTTTTGGTGAATTTTCCACATAATCCGACAACAGCAACAGTCACCCCTGAGTTTTATGAGCGACTTGTTGCTATGGCAAAAGAGAAGCGATTTTATGTAATCTCTGATATTGCCTATGGAGACATTACTTTTGATGGGTATAAAACACCTTCTATTATGCAAGTAAAAGGTGCAACAGATGTTGCGATTGAATCTTTTACGCTTTCAAAATCTTACAATATGGCAGGATGGCGTGTAGGCTTTTTTGTTGGAAATAAAAAGCTCATTGGTGCGCTTATAAAAATCAAATCGTGGCTCGATTATGGAATGTTTACGCCTATTCAAGTGGCTGCTACAGTTGCGCTTAATGGTAATCAACAGTGTGTGCGAGATATTACAGAAAAATATAACCATCGCCAAGAAGTACTTATTGAGGCTTTTGGTCGTGCTGGTTGGCATATAGAAAAAAATCAGGCAACAATGTTTAGCTGGGCAAAAATACCTGAGTGCGCGGCACATTTAGGCTCACTGGAATTTGCAAAACGACTTCTTATAGAGGCTGGTGTTGCCGTGGCTCCAGGCATCGGTTTTGGAGAGTATGGTGAGGGGTATGTTCGCATTGCATTGATAGAAAATGACAACAGAATTCGTCAAGCGGCAAGAAATATAAAAGAATTTTTAAAACAGTTTGATAATTGTAAAAAAGAGAGTAAAAAATAATGATAAAAGTCGGAATAATCGGTGTCGGAACCGTCGGAACAAGTGTAGCACAGATTTTAAAAGAGAATGCAGATGTCATTTCTGCCCGTGCAGGTGTAGATATTGTCGTAAAAAGTGGTGTCGTAAAAAATCTTAAAAAAGAGCGAGGTTTGGATATTGTTATAACGGATAATGTAGATGATATTTTAAATGATGAAGAAATTGACATAGTAGTAGAGTTGATGGGTGGAGTTGAAGAACCGTTTGAGGTAGTCAAGCGTGCGCTTAAAGCAGGAAAAGCCGTTGTGACTGCAAATAAAGCACTTTTAGCATACCATCGTTATGAACTACAAGAAATTGCACAAGACAAAGCTTTTGAATTTGAAGCAAGTGTTGCTGGAGGAATTCCTATTATTACTGCACTTCGTGATGGTTTGTCTGCCAATCACATAGAGTCCATCATGGGTATTATGAATGGTACATGTAACTATATGATGACAAAAATGACCAATGAGGGTGTCGCCTATGATGATATATTAAAAGAGTCTCAAGAACTCGGCTATGCCGAAGCTGATCCGACTTTTGATGTTGGTGGCTATGATGCTGCACATAAATTACTCATTTTAGCTTCTATTGCTTACGGCATTGATGCAAAACCTGAAGATATTCTCATCGAAGGCATAGAAAATGTGACACAAGATGACATTGCCTTTGCAAAAGAGTTTGGCTATGCTATTAAACTTTTAGGCATCGCAAAAAAAGATAAAGATGAAGTAGAATTGCGTGTGCATGCTTGTTTAATCAAGCAAGAGGAAATGATAGCAAAGATAGACGGCGTGATGAACGGTATTTCTGTTGTAGGTGATAAAGTAGGAGAAACGCTTTATTACGGGCCGGGTGCAGGTGGTGATGCAACGGCTTCTGCTGTTGTCGCAAATATTATAGACATTGCAAGAAGCGGAAAATCTACGCCAATGCTTGGCTTTAACCGTCCTATGGAAGGCAGTCAGCTGACATTGAAGCTGACGGAAAAAATTGAGTCAAAATACTACTTGAGAGTGAATGTTTCAGACAAAGCAGGCGTTTTGGCACGATTGACGAAAATATTTGAAACGCATAATATTTCTATAGAAACAATGCTACAGCGTCCAAGTGACAATGCAAGTGCCAACTTGTTAATCTCTACACACACTGCCGTGGAAAAAGATATGCAAAATATGATGAGTGAACTTGAAGCACTTGACTTTGTCAATGCAAAACCTTCTATGATTAGGATTGTATAAGCGTTAAGATGAAAATCTTAATTACAGGTGCCAAAGTATATGCTTCATCAAAGCGTGCTTTGAATGCTTATGCAGAGGAAAAAAGTTTTATGCCTTTCCTCTTAGATTTTATTTAATCATTCGGTTGATGAATTTACTTCCATCAGCCTTAAGGCAAAGAATTGTAAACTATCTCCATTAAAACTGCAGATTTTTTAAAAAGTATATCTTAGAAGGCAAATCCTCGCTTCGCTCTGAGCTTCACGATAAACTTTTTTAAAAATCTTATCGAACTAAAAATAGTTTTGCGGAGTGGGAAAGATGGAAAATATACAAACAATAGACAGCGTATGCACATACTGCGGAGTAGGCTGTGATATAGCTGCACATGTGGATGTCAAAGAAAATAAAATCAAAAAGATTTTTGCTCATCCTGATGGAGTAGTTTCTCAAGGGAAGCTTTGTATTAAGGGCAAATATGGTTATGACTTTGTAGATGCTGAGGACAGACTGCGTACACCGCGGATTCGTAAAAGTTTTTTAGAAAAGAATCCAGCAATTAAAGAGGCTATTGTTGAATCTTTGGTGGATTTTGATGCTACATGGTATGAGTGTGATTTAGAGGTGGCAACGACTGCGTGTGCGATGAAACTCAAAGAAATTCAAGCCGAGTATGGACGAAAATCCGTGGCTTCCATCGGAGGGGCGAGAACTTCATGTGAAAGCTCGTATTTGTTTCAAAAATTTACCCGACATACACTGAACTCTCCGCATGTGGACAACTGTGCAAGAGTTTGTCACTCTCCGTCACTCAAAGGCATGCGTGTAACTATAGGAGAGGGAGCGGCAACAAATCCTTATAATGATATTTATAACACTGAATTTATGATAGTTATCGGCTCAAATACGACAGAGGCGCATCCTATTATTGCCAATCGTATTTTGGATGTAGCACGGGAAAATGATAATCTTGCTGTATTTGATGTGCGTGAAATTAAACTGCATCGTTTCGCAAAATATAAAGCGATTATGCCACATGAAGCGAACTTGCTTATTTTAAATATGCTCGCCTATGTCATTATAGATGAAGAATTATATGATGATAATTTTATAGCCGACAGAACAAAAGGCTTCTTAGAATTTAAACAAAAAATTTTAAATGACCCTTATGCAAATCCTGATTATTTTAATGAACTTGAGGGGTATGAATATTTGTCTAAAATGGTAAGAAAAGTAGCACGAGAATATGCCCTGAAAAAGTCTATGATATTTTGGGGACTTGGCATTACCGAACACCTTGATGGGAGCTATGCAGTAATGGCAATCACACACTTGGCACTCATGACGGGTAACATTGGTAAAGCAGGTGCAGGCTTGATGCCGTTACGCGGACAAAACAATGTGCAGGGAACTTGTGACATGGGGATGTTGCCTTATTATGACCCAGATTATCAAGAGCCAAAAGAAGTAGGCTTGATGACACCGCAACTGGTTGATGAAATGCTTGAAGACAGACTCAAAGCAGTGCTTAACATTGGAGAAGATTTAACGCATATTCACCCGAATTTAAATAAAGTAGACCGTGCTTTTGAACATCTTGATTTACTTTTTGTGCAAGAACTTTTTATGACAGATGTTGCAAATCGTGCTGATATTGTGGTTGGAGTGAAGTCGGCATACGAGAAAACAGGTGTTTACATTAATGCTATGCGTCGTTTGCATCTCTCTCAACCTCTTGTGAAATCTGACTTGCCTGATGATTGGGAAGTGCTACAGATGCTTGATAATAAAATGGGTGGTAGTGCTGATTATAAAAGCTCTAAAGATGTTTGGGAAGAGGTACAACGCGTGGCATACCGTCGTTTTAGCGGAGCAGACTATCATAGACTTGAAAAGCACCGTAAACGCGGACTACAATGGCCTGTGCATACTGAAGATACACCGATTTTACATCAATTGGATTTTAGAACAGAAGACGGTTACGGGTATTTTGTATATCATCAGTATAAGCTTCGGGGAATGGTGCAAGAGATACAAAATAAAGTGCTCAAAGGCTATCATCTTACAACAGGCAGAACACTCGCACACTATAATAATGCCGCACAAACAAAACGAAGTTCAAAGCTCAATGACAGATATGAAGAAGATATATTGTTAGTGTATGAAGGCGATGCCGATGATTTTGTCAGTGAAAAAGTTATACTCAAAAGCGAATGGGGACAAACCAACCCACTCCGAGTAAAAATTACGGACAAAGTGCAACCAAAAACACTCTTTGCAACCTTTCATCATGCCGAGTCGAAAATAAATAATCTTTTTGGGGACAAAAGTGATGAGCTTATTTTAACCGCTGCATTTAAATCTGTGCAAGTTGAAATAATAGCTTTTTCGGAACCCGTACTTTAGTGCGGGCTTGGTGTCTTTAAAACCTATATTTCCAAGGAGATAAAACTATGAGTAGAGCAAAAGGGAATATTGCGGAAGACAAAGCTGCTTTATTTCTTACAGAAAAAGGCTACTTTGTTGTAGAGAGAAACTTTTACGCTCGCTTTGGTGAGATTGATATTATTGCCACAAAAGAGGATGTTCTGCATTTTGTAGAAGTAAAAAGTGGTGAAGATTACGAACTTGCCATCCAAAATATCACACCGACAAAACTTTCCCGTCTTATAAAAACAGCACAGGTCTATATGAAAAAGAACGCCTTGGAAGTAGATTTTATGATTGATGCTGTGGTAGTAACACCGCAAAGTATAGAAATGGTAGAAAATATTACTCTTTAGTGATATAATTTTTCTAAAATAATTTTTAGGAACAATGATGCAAGAAGCAAAAATATTTTTCGGCTCAACACAAGTAAATAAAGAACAGCATAGTCAGAGAAAATCACCTTATAATGGGGAAGTGGTTTCCTCTGCTTCTATTTGCGATGCTCAAGATGTCAAAAAAGCATTGAATATTGCACAAAAAGCCACTATTTTTGCGAAAAAAAGCACTTTAGCACAACGATGTGCTTGGCTTTTAGATGTTACATGTAAGCTTAAAGAACACAAAGAAGATTTAGCAAAAACCATTACGGATGAGGTCGGTAAACCTATAGCTTTTGCACGCATAGAAGTTGAGCGTTGCATAGAGACGGTAACGCTTGCAGCCGAGACTATGCGAACTATGGGCGGTGAGACAATCAACACCGATGCAATGAATAGTGGAAAAAAAACACTTAGCTTTTTTCGCCGTGAACCTGCAGGGGTGGTCGTGGCGATTACTCCTTTTAATTTTCCTCTCAATCTCGTAGCACATAAGCTCGCACCTGCACTTGTAGCGGGCAACGCTGTCGTACTTAAACCCACACCTGAAGCACCGTTAACAGCTTATAAATTTGCAAAACTTTTTATAGAGAGTGAGTATGCAATTCCCGATGCTTTAAGTGTAGTATATGGCGATGCAGAGGTCGGGAGTGCTTTAATCACAAGTGACATTCCCCGTGTGATTAGTTTTACGGGGAGTGTTCCCGTGGGTAACATTATTACAAAAAATGCGGGTATAAAAAAAGTTTCGCTTGAACTCGGCGGCAATGCGGCAACCTTTATAGAAAAGTCGGCTGATTTAGCCTATGCAGCAACGAAATGTGCTTTGGGTGCTTTTGTAAATTCTGGGCAGGTTTGTATCTCTTTGCAGCGTATTTATGTGCAAGAAGATATTTATGATGAGTTTGCAGAGCTTATGGCAACGGCAACGAAAAAACTCAAAGTCGGCAGTCCATATGATGAAGAAACATTTATGGGTCCGCTTATAGATGATGAATCTTGCACGCGGGCTATGGGATGGATTGATACCGCTATAAAAGAGGGTGCAATTCCTTTGCTGGTGCCTCGTCTGGAAGGAAAAACTTTTTACCCTTGTGTGATGGCAAATGTACGAGATGATATGGCAATTGTTTGTGAAGAGGTTTTTGCGCCTATTGTTTCTTTGGTAAAAGTGACTGATTTTGATGATGCCGTACAGAAGATGAATGATTCGCCGTACGGTTTGCAGTTTTCTGTTTTTACAAATGATTTAAGCATTACAAATCGTGCAATAGAGGAGCTTGATGCAGGAGGTATTGTCATTAATGATATGCCAACACTTCGTTTTGATATCCAACCGTACGGTGGGGTAAAATTAAGCGGAGTAGGGCGTGAAGGACCGCGTTTTGCGATAGAAGAGATGACGGAGATTAAATCTATTGTCATTTGTTAAATCATAAGTGAGGTTTTGATGCAATTTAGCCTAGACTAAAGTCTAGGTTCCAAGAAAGAATTAAGACTTTTGCACCCTAATAGTCGGCACTAAAGTACCGATTCCGATTAAAGAGCTTTTCGGAACCCGTACTTTAGTGCGGGCTTTGTATTTTTCAACTAAATGTTATGGAGAGATATATGAAAAAAAAAGTAATTGTTTCGGCGTGCATACTGGGTGAATATTGCCGTTATGATGGGAAAATAAAAAAGATAAATACGGTAACAGAGGCTTTAAAAGAGTATGAAATCATTTCGTTTTGCCCCGAAGCACCGCTTTTTGGAACGCCGAGAGAACGGATTAATGTGATGCAGATAAAAGGTGAAAATAGAATTATTACAGAGGAAATAAATAGAGATGTTACAGATCTTTTAAGAGAAGAAATTCATGCTTTTATACAACAACATCCAGAAGCAGAACGCATTATATTAAAGTCAAAATCTCCAAGTTGTGGTTATGGAACGACACCGATTTTAAATGCGAAAAAAGAAATCATAAAAATTGGCAATGGCATTGCTGCAGAGCTTATGAGTGAGTATTATACAGACATCAAAATCGAAGATGAATGTTCTTATGAAACATAATCCAAACGAGTCAAATTAACATACCAGTCATCTCGGTAATACCGCCGAGAGGGTTTAAGATACACTGTAAAAGCATCTTCGAAACACTCAATTTTCTTGATATAATTTTCAGGTATCTCAAGAGTGTTTTCACAAATGCTTTTTGCACAAGCATCATCTAAATCATAAAAAAACTCTAACTCGGGATTGTTTGCATCTATAGTAAACTCTCTCTCATGCATTTTTACTTTCTCCATTTTTAGTGGGTTTTAGTATTATAATATATTTTTATTACAGTTTGCTTACAAAGGATGCTTTTTTATAAGGAAATAAATGTACTTTTGTTCACTCTCTTTGGGTGTAATATGGGTATACTCTTCGCTTTCAATAAGCTCTAAATTTTTTGGTAATTCAGCTAACATTTTTTCATAATTATAAGGCATAATATCAAGTCCTGCACATTGGATTTCTCCATCAACTCTAAAGGTACTGATAATTGCTGTTGCATTATCTTTTAGTGAATTTGAGAGAACCTCAAAGTATTTTTGTCTCTCTTTTTTGGAGAGTAAGAAATGAAATACTGCTCTGTCATGCCATAAATCAAACTTTTTTTGCGTGCTAAAAGTTAAAATATCTCCACAAATGTAGTTTACATGTAAGCTATTTATTCTGTTTTTTACAACTTCAAGAGATGTTCTGGATGTATCTAAAAGCGTTATATCTTTATAGCCGAGTTCTAGCAGATTGTCCACAATGAGAGAGGCACCGCAACCCGCATCAATAATTGCGGCATCATTTTTTGCAAAAGAACGGATGAGATCAAGGGATTTTTTAGGAGAATTTTGATGCCATAAAACTTGTGTATAATCTTTTGTTTGAAATATCTTTTCCCAATGTAAATTTCTGAATTTCTCCGAGGGTATCTTTGTAGCATAAAAAGTTGCGCCTTGGGTTGTCTCAGAGGTAGTATAATGTGTCAGACCTGTACAGGCAACATTTTCAAAACCTGCTTTTTGCATCAATTCTATCAGTTCATTTTCTTTCATTGTACCTGCTACACAGTTCGCCCAGTCTTTTTCACCCGAAGCGTTGCAGCATGAATTTTGCTCTAACGAACAACATTCTGCCTCTTTGGAAATATCTATCATATCTGCAAAAGAGATTGTGCCGTTTGGCTTTAAAACACGATAAATCTCTGTAAAAACAGACTCTTTACATGCAGTAAGATTGATAGCGCCGTTTGAAATGACAACATCAACACTTGCATCTTCTAGGGCAATATTATCAAAACTGCTTTCTAAAAGAGTAACATTTGAAAATCCGGCAAGTTGTGCATGCTCAGTCGCTTTTTGTATCATTTTTGGTGTAATATCTACACCGATAACTTTGCCTTTGTTCCTTACATGTAACTGTGCCACTAAAACATCAACACCGGCACCGCAACCTAAATCTAAAACAGTATCACCTTCTTTTATATTTGCATGAATAAAAGGATTTCCAACTGCAGCACAATATTGCCAGATTTCTGTTGGCAAGGCGTTTGTCCATTCCTCTTTATAATCGTGTGCCTTTGCATTGTCTAAGCCTTTATCCCAGCCAAAATCTTTATCCGGATTTTGTGCTAACTCTGTGTAGAGGTTAATTATTTGAGTATTATCAGCCATTATCTTCCTCTAATCCGCTGTATTCATATCGAGCATATCAAATAGATTTTGTGCTGATTGATATCCGTATGCGATGTCATCTTCAAGTATTTCTCCATCTGCATCTATAATTATAAAAGCAGGAGGACCAAAAACTTTGAGTTTTGTTTTAATGGCATTGGCATCTTTGTCAGATTTATTTGTCATATCGACCATAAGAGGTATATAACTTGATGCAAGTATTTCTCTTATTTTTTTGTCTTTTAAAGTAGTGTTTTTTAACTTTTCACATACACGACAATGCTCTGCATGAAAATAAATGATGATTGGTTTATGGGCGCGTAGTGCCTGTTCTCTTTTTGCTGTTAGCTCTTTCAGGTTACTGATTTTTTCAAATGGAAGTGCTACTTGTTTTATTATGTCTTGTTTAGCTACTGTCGTTGCAATTACACTAGCTTTTTCTTGAAGAGGAAGTAGCAGATTAGTATTTCCTTTTGCTGCACCGATAAGGGTAGCTGACCCCCATATAAGTAATAAGACTGCTAACATTTTTTGAAATTTTCCCCACTTACTAAATGTCTCTTTATTACAATTCAAAGCACCCATATATACTGCAATACCTATGAAGTAAGTCCCCCATAAAATGAGGTTAGAGATAAGTTGCAGTTCCGTAAATAGATAGATAGCAACGCCAAGCAAAATAATGCCGAAAAAATATTTAACACTATCCATCCATGCACCTGCTTTTGGTAGCAGATAGCCTATACCCATTCCCATAAGCAGGAGTGGAATACCCATGCCAAGCGCAAGAGCAAACATTGTCTGGGCACCTAATAGAGGGTCACTTGTTGCAATTGCAACACCTAAAAATGAGATAAGTACGGGAGAAACACATGCCCCAAGTACAAGAGCAGAAACCAGTCCTAAAATAAAAACTGCAAAAAATTTGCCGCCTTTTAAATTATAGGTAGTTCCATTTAAAGTTGATTGAAAAGAGCTAGGAAGCTGCACTGTAAAGACACCAAACATTGCCAATGCCATTAGCACAAAAAGTAGACTCATTCCACTGATTGCCCAAGTATTTTGAAAATAAGATTGAAGTTGATCCCCTGTGGCTCCGGCAAGTGCCCCCATAGCCCCATAAGTAACAGCAGTTCCTAAAATGTAAGCCAAAGAGAGTTTCAATGCTTTGGCTTTGGAGATTTTTTCTCCTTCTCCTGCAATGACACTAGAGAGAATTGGAATCATAGGTAAGACACAGGGTGTAAATGTAAGTAGTATTCCTGCAACGAATGCACCGCCAAGTATACTGAGTGTGCTTTGTGTAGAAAGTATATCACTTCCCGCAAAGAGAGGGAGGCTGAAGACTCCTAAAAGAAATAGTATTGTGATTATATTTTGTTTTTTCATTTATTTTTCCTATATAATTATTTAGCTTATTAGCTAAATTGATGTAAGAGTTTATAGCTAAAACACTTAATATAAAGTTAATTGTCTAAATTGCTAAATAGTTTTTGTTTAGATATAATTGTAAATATAATAAACGAAGGTAAAATAATGCTAGATATGGATAAAAAAATACAGATTTTTAAAGCGTTAGGAAATGAAACAAGATTTAAAATTTTTAAAAATATTTTTACCGGCGGTTATGCTTGTTCTATTGACGATACAAAACCAAAAGATGACTTAATTGCGCAGGCAACATGTGTTACAAGCATTGCCGAACAGTTTGATTTTGCACTGCCTACTATTTCACGACATTTAAAAGAGATGAAAGATGCAGATATTATTATTATGAAAAAAAGTAAGAATAAAATCTACATCGAACCAAATATAGAAACGATGAAAGAGATAGCTGAGTGTTTTACAAAACTAGTCAAAGAGTATGAAGAGGGTGCTGTCTATCAGTTTGACAACACCAAGTAGAAAGTTTTTTGCTAATCTTTCACGGGAATATACGCATAGCCTTCGTTTTGTTTATCTATAAGTCCTATAGTTGAATTTGGTATGATTTTTACAAATTTTACTACATCTTTAGCTTCAAGATGATTCTTTGACATAGAAGCTTTACACATTAAAAACTCTACTTCATATGTATCTGCCATACTTGCTATTCTTTTTTTTAATTCAGGATACGCTTCTACTAATTGACAACACCAAGTAGAAAGTTTTTTGCTAATCTTTCACGGGAATATACGCATAGCCTTCGTTTTGTTTATCTATAAGTCCTATAGTTGAATTTGGTATGATTTTTACAAATTTTACTACATCTTTAGCTTCAAGATGATTCTTTGACATAGAAGCTTTACACATTAAAAACTCTACTTCATATGTATCTGCCATACTTGCTATTCTTTTTTTTAATTCAGGATACGCTTCTACTAATTTTAGATTCGTGTTAAACATAGATTTTTGTATATCTTTAACAAAAAATCTATAGGCTCCACCATGAATGACAACTGCAACTTCGAGTTCTTTTAAATTCCCCTCGTAATGTGCTTTATTAACGGCAATGCCTTTAAGTATGTTTTTTTCAAACTTTGCCATATTGCTCGTTGTTAAGTCATAAACAACTCGTGCGGTTTCTTCGTCTGCTTGAAGTAAACCCAACAGGGCTAAAAGTAGTACTATTTTTTTCATGCTCAATTCCTTTTTCTTATACTATCTTTGATAAGTAAAATTTATGTAAAATTACTTCATTTAATTGCTAAAATGTAAGCACTTTATCACTTTTTACTACCCATTCAGAGAGTCTCTGCATTGTTGAAGAAATACTCTCATCAAAATATGGTTCATTTTTAAAAATTCCACAGCGGGCATTATATGTACCGCATACCTGTAGTGAAATTCCATCTTTGTACATTTTTTGTAACATTGTCGCTAAATCATAATCATAGCTATCAGGTTTAACTGTTTTACTTCGAGCCAAATCAACAGCATCATTCATTAAAAAGATGTTTACATCTTCACCGTTTTTGAAAAGTGTTTTTGCTAAACGCAAGGCATTCCAACTTACATCAGTACCGTCATAGGGTTGATGATTTAAGATAAGCGTAGTCATTCTTACTGCTCTTTTTTCAAAACCATTTCACCTAAGCCTGTTTTTACGGGGTATCCTGCTCTGACCCAGCCTTTAAGCCCACCTTTAAGTGTTGTTGCATTTTTATAGCCCATTTTTCTAAGCACTTCTGCTGCCAAAGCACCTCTCCCGCCACTTCGACAAAATGTTACTATAAGGGCATCAGGGTCTTTGATCTTTTTTGCCACTTTCCATTCTAAATTACCACGGGTAATAGCTATAAAGTTTTCCTTATTAAAATCATCATAGGGAATATCTCCCTCTGCTCTTTGTTCACTCTCTCTTACATCTAAAACTATGACATCCTCGCCTGCATCCAGTAAATGTTTGAGCTGTTTTGCCGGCATCTCTCCGACAGTTTTTCTGGCTTCTTTAATAAGCACCATTTTATTTGCAATATCTGCCATTAATATGTTTGCACTTAATAAAGCGACTACTAGTAACAATTTTTTCATTTTTAAACCTTTGTGTTTTTTAAATAGTTAAATGCTTAATTAGGCATTTAACTAAATACTTGATGATATGGTATAATTTTATAATTAAAATGTCAAGGAGAGTTATGCTCGATATGCAACAAAAAATCAAAATATTTAAGGCACTGGGGAATGAAACGCGTTTTTTAATTTTTAAAAATGTTTTTACCGGTGGTTACACCTGCTCACTTGACAAAAAAGATCCCAAAGTAAAAGTCAGCCCACATGCAACTTGTGTAAGCACTATCGCGGAGCATTTTGACTTTGCCTTACCTACCATTTCCAAACACCTTAAAGAGCTACGCGAAGCAGGCATCATCACTATGGAAAAAAAATCAAATAAAATTTATATAGAACCAAATATGGAAACAATCCGCGAACTTGGCAGTTGTTTTAATACGCTTGTTGAAAATTTTGATGCAAACAGAGAACTATTTTTTAAAGCTTAAAGCCTTCAATCGCACTTTTAAGCATTTGAACATGTTCTTCGATTGAATCGACATTTTCATCTATCTTGGAGAGATCCTCTACTAATTTTTCTCCATCTTTGTTTGATCTGTTGATGTCTGTTACCATAGTAAAAGTGGCATCTTTGATGACGGAAATAGTTGCTGTTATTTCTGAAGTGGCATGTTGACTTCTTTCTGCAAGTTTTCTTACTTCATCGGCAACAACGGCAAAACCTCGACCATGTTCACCGGCACGCGCCGCTTCTATAGCAGCATTAAGGGCAAGTAAATTTGTTTGATCAGCGATGTCTTTTATAAGCCCAACCATATTTTCTATCTCATTGGTGGAAGACTCTAATGATTTGGCTTTTTCTACAAGTTCTGCCTGTGCTGCTTGAAATTCTCCACTTGCCCATGCAACAGAGCTTTCAACAACTTCTTTCGTTTTTGCTGAGTCGTCATCTACTTCATTTGCCGATGTTTCTATTTGAGTGACAATGCTTTGTAGCGTTGTAATGATAGCATTGATAGGTTCTTCAAGCATTTTTAATTCTGAATCTTCATTCAAATGCATAAGCTCGGCAATATCTTTGTTTTTGAGTCGAGATAGTCTTTGTATAATTGGGGTAGTTTGTTCTACAAGAAACTCTTTTCGTGCAACCAGCTCTTCTCGTCTGTCTCTTATGATAACAAATGTTCTATCAAGTGTATTGTTGATAAAGACGGGAATGACATAAACAAATACCGGAATTATTTCACCGTATTTATCTTCCACATTTGCATTGCCGTACCCTGCTTTTTTTTCTGTCATATCAAACTGTTTTACAATTTTACAGACTTGACATTCACTTGGCTTACTTGGCCAAAGAACTGTACCTGCACCACTTGCATTTCTAAGTTCCTCATCATTCCATTTAATGAGTGCTGTAAAACTTTCGTTCCATTCTACGAATTTTCTATCTGGTAAAATAGCAATCATGCCTACGGGATAGGTGCGTTTAAACTCTTTCCAATAAAACATTTCTCTATTTCTAATTGTAAAAAGTGTTTTGAGCTTTTGTTCAATATTTTCACTTTTTAAAGCTTTTTTTTCCTCTTCAAAAATAAGTGTTTTTTCATCATTTAATAGTTCTGACACTTCTTGATCTAGAAATGTAAAATCATAGTGAGGCTCGCTTTTTGTAAAAAATCCCATAAATACTCCATTTTAGTTACTATATAAGTTTTTATATGTTATTTGAAATTATATCACTAATTGTATTTATTATTTATATAATCTCAGATTATTTATAAATAATAAACAGTTAAATTAAAATATTGTATACTTTAGATATAATCGCGTAATTTTATAAAAGAGAAATAACTATGGACATCAGAGAAGAGTATTTAAAATTTTTTGAATCAAAACAACACACAAGAGTTTCCTCAGCCCCTTTAGTGCCGGATGATGCAACTTTGCTGTTTAACAATGCGGGCATGGTGCCTTTTAAGTCGATTTTTACGGGTGAGGTTCCTCGTCCTTCTAATCCTCGTGCGACATCTTGTCAGACTTGTATTCGTGCAGGTGGAAAACATAACGACCTTGAAAATGTCGGTCATACCGCACGCCACCATACATTTTTTGAAATGTTGGGTAATTTTAGCTTTGGAGATTATTTCAAAGAAGATGCAATTGCGTATGCTTGGGAGTTTATTACAGAAGTATTGCATTTGGACAAAGAAAAACTTTGGGTAACTGTGCATGAAAATGATGATGAAGCTTATACTTTATGGCAAAAGCATATTGCAAGTGAAAAAATTATGCGTCTTGGCGATAAAGACAACTTTTGGGCGATGGGAGATACGGGACCATGCGGACCGTGTTCTGAAATATTTTATGATCAAGGTGCTGAACATTTTACAGGGGCTGAAGACTATTTGGGTGGTGAAGGCGACAGATTTTTAGAGATTTGGAATCTTGTTTTTATGCAGTATGAAGTCAAAAAAAAGGGTGCCAAGCGAGTTCCTTTAGCACATCCTTCTATAGATACAGGAATGGGTCTTGAACGCGTTGTAGCCATAAAAGAGGGAGCTCTTTCAAATTATGGTTCTTCTTTATTTATGCCAATCATTCGTAAGGTAGAGGATATGATAGGCAAAGAGTATATTTATACAACAGGAGCTTCTTATCGTGTTATAGCCGATCATATACGAACAGCAGTTTTTCTTCTTGCGCAAGGAGTAAACTTTTCAAATGAAGGGCGTGGGTATGTTCTGCGTCGTATTTTACGCCGTGCAGTGCGTCATGGGTATCTTTTAGGATTTCGTACACCTTTTATGCACAAGCTTGTAGAAACTTTGGTTGACATTATGGGCGATGAATATACATACCTCAAAACAAAATCTAAAGCAGTAGCAGAGCAGATAGAACTTGAAGAAGCGAGATTTTTTAAAACCATTGAGTCAGGTATAGCACTCTTTGATATGCAATTGCGAAATACAAAAGAGGTATTTTCAGGAGAAGTTGCTTTTAAACTCTATGACACTTATGGTTTTCCATTAGACTTGACGCAAGATATGCTTCAGGAAAAAAATCTTTCACTAGATAGTGCAAAATTTGAAGATTTGATGAGTGAACAGAGAAAACGAGCAAAAGCTGCATGGAAAGGAAGTGGGGACGATGCTGTCCATGGTGATTTTAAAGCACTGCTTGAAGAGTTCGGCGAAAATAAGTTTGTCGGCTATGAAACAACACAAAATGTTGCAAAGGTTTTAGCACTGCTTGATGAAAATTTTCAAAGAGTAGAGCGACTTGATATGCCTCAAAAGGGTTGGGTACTTTTAGATAAAACACCTTTTTATGCTGAGAGCGGTGGACAATGTGGTGATATTGGAGTGCTAAAATGCCGTGCAAAAGTGCTTGATACGAAGAAATTTTTTGGTTTAAATATGTCACAAATAGCAGTGACATCCTACATCAAAGAAAATACAAATGTAGATGCCATCGTAGATATAAGTCGTAATGAGATTACAAAGCATCACTCGGCAACGCATTTACTCCATGCCGTGCTCTCAAATGTCCTTGGTGAACATATTTCACAAGCAGGCTCTTTGGTAGAAGCAACACGCTTGCGTTTTGATTTTTCTCATCCAAAAGCACTGAGTGAAGAAGAGTTACATGTAATACAAGAGCGTGTTAACAATGATATTATGCGTGCATTACCGGCAAAAACAGAAGTTCTGCCGATAGAAGAAGCAAAAAAATCAGGTGCAAAAAGCCAGTTTGGTGAAAAGTACGGTGATGAGGTTCGTGTTGTGAGTTTTGCAGATGCTTCTGTAGAGTTTTGTGGTGGCGTACATGTAGAAAATACGGCAAATATTGGTTCATTTATCATCACAAAAGAGAGTGGGGTGAGTGCGGGTGTAAGACGCATAGAAGCAGTTTGTGGCAATGCGGCATACAAATACTTTTGTGAGCAGAGAAAACTTGTACGCGAGGCACAAAGTGAAGTGAAAAATCTTGATTTACTTGCAGGAATTGGCAGGCTCAAATCAAATATCGTTGCCCTAAAAGCTGAACTCAAAGAGGCACAAGAGAGTGCAAAAGTTGAGATAAAAGCAGATGATATTAATGGTGTGGCTGTTGTTGTAGAAGAGTTGCCAAACGGTGATATTAAAGAAAAAATTGACGAACTTAAAAATCAAAATGACAAACTCTGCGCTATGCTGTTTCAAGTCAAAGGTGATAAAGTGCTCATAGCCGCAGGTGTCAAAGGATGCGAGGCAAAAGCGGGTGATTGGATTAAAAAAATAGCACCGATTCTCGGCGGAGGCGGTGGTGGTCGTTCAGACTTTGCCCAAGCCGGAGGAAAAGATGCTTCAAAACTGCCACAGGCAAAAGAAGAAGCACTACAATTTATAACAGAGGTTTTAGCGTAATGAAAGATTTTATGATAGAATTGTTTGCCGATTATAGAACACAAATAGTCTTCTTACATGTAATCTCTGCTGTTGTTTGGGTCGGTGGTATGATAGCTATGAAATTTGCCGCACATCCTTCATTTGTGCAAATAGAGTCTCCACTGCATAGGCTAGAGAGAATTTCTCAAGCACTCCAACGACTCTTTATGATTGTTTTACCTTTTGTGATTATACTCATTATAACAGCGGTTATTATGGCGGTAGGACTTGGTTTTCGTGCAGCGGCGGTGGATGCAAACGGTCATGTTATAGATACTTATGCCATGCATATTTATAGTTTAGTACATGTAAAAGAGAGTATTTGGATGTTAATGAGTGCCAATCTTGGCATGATGATTTGGCGACGGAATAAGGCACAAAAGCTTTTAGAGAAAGGTGATACAACAGGTGCAAAAAAAGCGCTTGAACTCATTGGAAAATATATGGTTCCTGTAAATATCATCCTTGGAATTATTGCAATTTATTTGGGAGTGACTTTAAGAAATGCCTATTAGACTCTGCTCATCATCACAAACACGCGCAATGCTTTTAGAAAAAGCAGGCATTGATTTTATTCAAGAGAGTGTGGAT
>JALSLQ010000075.1 GCA_026988235.1 Sulfurimonas sp. | reverse complement strand
CCTAGAAAATCTCTCAACTGGAAAACTCCCAATGAAGTTTTCTTTGGTTCAAAAATGGCTGCTTAAGGATAAAATTGATATGATTTATAAATTCAAAAATTGCACTTCAGATTTAAATTTTGGAAATTACTGCACTTAATCTCAGACTCTGTATAATACGAAAAAATATCTGGAGAGATAATGAAACAATTCAACCTTTTTAATGAAATTATTATAGTCAATAAACAAGAACTCCTTACAGCCATAAATACATCAAAAGAGTATGGTGTTACTATAGAAGGAGAGATTAAATATGCTCCTTTTAATGCGAAAGAAATTTTGATTTATCAGGCAAAGCATATACTACAACCCATAAATGCACTTATGCCAAGTAAAGCACCCTCTCTTGCAGAAATCTTTGGTACAAATTACCAAATTGTCGATGATGGGGAAAGAGTGCTTATAAAAGCTTTTTCAAACTGGCAGGAGCTTATAAAAGTCAATATACCACGGGCTTCTTATGATGACACGACAGGTGATGGTGTAGATAAATTTGCCAATAGTGACCTTGAAGACATAGGTTGGCAGGCAACCGAGTTCAACATCAACTATAGAACACTTGTTGACATCCTTGAAAAAGAGTGTGAGGGAACACTTCTTTGCATAGAGCAAGAGGAACCGTATCAGTTTAGTGGATTAGGGTTTTTGAATGATGATAAACAAGCAAAAGAGGTACTATTTGCTTATTGTCAAAACGAGATAAAAAAAATAATGAGTGAAGATCCTTTGTATGCTAAAGAGAAACTCTCTAGTGATGAAAAAGAAGCTGCTGAGTTCTTTCAATGTCTCTAAACAAACAAAAAATTTCTATCGAATATAAATATAGAGGTTCCATAGAGTTTCCAGACACTACAGAAGCCAAAGATATTTTTTTCAGGACAAAACAAGCCTATGCAAATCACGAAAAAATGAGTATAAAACTTGTTTTTTCCAATGCAAAACTTGTAAAATTAAAAAAGTATCAAAAAGGTGCTTCTGAAAATGAACTAAAAAATTTAGATTTTTACATAGAATTGGGTGAAATTTTAGGATTTAGCACAGAAGATGCACAACAATTAAAAAAATATATTAATATTATAAATGATACGGCACATTCGAGTTTTAATATCACAAAGAGGCTCAAACTTATCAACAAAAAACAAAAATCTCATGCGAAACAAAGTTATCTTTTTTGGGATATAGAAAACTTTTCAAGTGTTGCTTCGATTTTCAATGATATTATAGAACCATATAATATTTCAGATAAAAATATTTTTCTTGCAGCAAACCCTGACTCACTTTACCTGAAAAAAGCCGAATGGGAAGCAAATTTATATGACTATGGTAAAACACTCAACTCATTCAATTTTGTAAAATGTGACCATGGAAAAAATGTAGCAGATGACATTCTATTACAAAAGTTTCACAATGCAAACCTAAAAAATACAAATGTGTTTATCTTAACTTTTGACAGAGAATTAAAAGAAAGATTTGCGCAAGCTTCTGACAAAAGCAATAATGTTTATATAATGGCTACCTAATTCTAGCCAAATATCTTTGTAATATTATCATGGCAGAAATGGAATCTACTCTGCCATCGCGTATGTATTTAATCTCGCCTTTCATCATATTTTCAGCCTCAATTGAGCTTCCTACTTCATCCTGATAAAATACATCGCCATCAAAATCGACAAGATTCATAAAGTGCGCAATACGCTTTCGCATTTCATCTTCACTGCTACCACCAAGAGGAACACCAATAATCACAGTATCTGCTTCCCACTCTTGGATAATTTTTTTAACTTCCAAAGAAGCTTGATTACGATTTTTTCGTATCACGGCAGGCAAAGGTGTTACAATGTCTTTGTGTGCTGAGTAAGCCAGCCCAATACGCTTGAGTCCTAAGTCAATGGCAATGTATTTCAATACTATTTTCCCAAACAAAAAGAACCGAACATTTTGTCAAGCATTTCATCATTTTCAAATGGACGGGTAATACTTGCCATCGCCTTCACCGCTTCATTTAAATGGAATGAAAAAATTTCCAGTTCTTGGTCTTGCAGTGGTTCATACGCCTCTTTTATATTTTGCATTGTCTCTTCAACTGCAGAAATTTGACGCTCAGAGATTAGCATAATTTCATCACTAACATTGTTTGCGTCCATAAGTGCTTCTAGTTTTTTTACCAAAGCACTCACATCATTTTTAGAGTTTAATTCCAAGTCAAAAGCCAAGTTTTTCAAATCAAATTTCTGTTGCAAATCAATTTTATTCTTTATAACAAGTATCTCTTTTTGCATTTTATTTTTGTCTATCAAAGCAACAATCTGCTTATCCTCATCGTCCCCTTCACGCGAAGCGTCAAAAAGGGCTATGACAATGTCACTTTCATTAATTGCTTCAAGACTTCTCTGTATTCCTATTCGTTCTATTTCATCATTTGCTTCGCGAATACCTGCCGTATCTACGATTCGTATTAAGTGTGTACCGATTCTTAACTGTTCTTCAATCGTATCGCGTGTTGTCCCCGCTATACCACTGACTATGGCACGATTATAATTTAACAGAGCATTTAAGAGAGAACTTTTCCCGACATTAGGCTTGCCTATAATTGCTACACGAAAACCCTGCATCAATCCTTCTCGTGATTTTGAGGCTATAAGTGTTTTTTCAAGTAGGATATATAATTCATCTAGTTTTGCCTGTATTTGTGCGACCAAATCTTCAGGCAAATCCTCTTCAGCATAATCTATACTCACTTCGCTATACGCTAAAATATGAATAATATCATCACGCACCTGTTCTATGAACTCTTTAAGCGAGCCTTTCATTTGAGAGGCAAGAATCTTTGCAGCGTCTTCACTTTTTGCTTCTATAAGTTGTGCTATAGCTTCTGCTTCGCTTAAATCAATTCTACCGTTAAAAAAAGCCCGTTTAGAAAACTCCCCGGCATATGCAAGACGCGCTCCGGCTTTAAGTGTAGAGCGTAAGATACTTTGTGCAACAATAAAACCACCGTGACACTGAATTTCTACAACATCTTCAGCAGTAAAGGAGTATGGACCTTTGAAGTAAATAACAATAGCTTCATCAATAAGCTCCTCTTTAGCATTATAAATATTGGTAAGTGTTGCATGTCTGGGTGTGAAGTCTTCTTTACATGTAAGTGTTTTTGCTATATGTAATGCCTTCTCACCGCTTATGCGTATGATAGCAATAGAGCCGACACCATTGGCTGTTGCAATGGCAGCTATCGTCTCATTCATAATTTAATGATTGTGGTAATCGTTTACGATTATATATTTAAGTCCGTCTTTAGTAGAACGAATCACGACATATTTGTCAGGGTATTTCTCTCGCAACTCTTTGAGTGCAATTTGTACTAAAACTCCGTCTAAAATTTTTGTCTGAGCCCGCCCGTCTCTGTCTATATTTTCGTATACATTCGTTAAATATCTTCCAATAGACTCTTCTTGATTTTTCAAAAACTCTGCTATTTCAAGACGCAATTGTAGATCATATTTTGTATTAATCCAATTAAATATCATATATGAAAGTGCTTTATATCTATAGCCTTCTTTACCTATTAAAAGTGCAGCATCTTCACCCTTAAATTCTATAAGTATAGTCTCTTTATCATAGGCTGAAACTTCAACTGTATCAATATTAAAACATATAAGATCAAAAAGTTTATTAATATCTGCATCTACCTCTTTTACAATTGCCTCTATATCAGCAGTAGACTCGGCTTCTTCACTCACTTCATCATCATATTCATCATCATAATCTGCCGTATAATCAAGTCCACTTGCTAAATCTTCTTCTAAGTCATCTTCATCTTGATCACTTACAAATGAAGTTGGCATTATTGTATCATTAAGTATTGTCTGTATAGGTGTCGGTTCTTCTGCCGGAGTTGAAATTGCTTGTTTTGTCTCTTCATTCAACTCTTTTTTAACCGTCGCAACAATGATAGCGCTCTTTTTAAACAGACCTAAAAATCCACTGCTTGGAATCTGCACAACTTCAACAGCCAATTGTGTTACTGAGCAATCCAGTGCAGTGGCTGCATCTTGAAATGCGCCTTCTAATGTTACTGCTTCAATTTTAATCATTTTTATTTCTCGCTATTATTTTCAATTGCTACTTTTGCATCTTTAGCATTTTTAAACTGTAGATTCACCATATACTGTTGTGCAATTGAGAAAAGGTTATTTGTAAACCAATATAAAACCAGTCCAGATGGGAATGTCACAAAGAAAAATGTAAATATTACAGGAAGATATTTAAATACTTTTTCTTGCATAGGATCAGTAAAATTATTTGGTGTCATACGCTGTTGCATAAACATTGATGCACCCATTAAAATCGGCAATACATAGTACGGGTCCATGCGTGAAAGGTCATGAATCCAAAGAATCCAAGGAGCCCCTTGCAGTTCAACAGAGTTTAAAAGTGTACGATAAAGAGTGAAAAAGACAGGAATTTGCAATACCATAGGCAAACATCCACCTAGTGGATTTGCACCATGTTTTTTATACATCTCCATTGTAGCCGCATTTAAGCGTTGTGGGTCTTTTTTATGTTTTTCTTTTAACTCTTTAAGTTTAGGCGCAAGCAGTTTCATCTTCTGCATTGAAACCATACCTTTGTATGTTAAAGGATACAAAATAGCTCTAATTAATGCAGTTAATGCAATGATTGACCAACCCCAATTTCCCAAAATACCATGAATCCATGAAAGTAAAGCAAAAAGAGGTTTTGCAGCAAATGTGAACCAACCGTATTCAATAGCATTTGTAAGCATTGGATTAATGGCTTTTAAAACCTTGTGATCTTTTGGTCCAATATATCCATGAATATTTTCATCTTTTGTCGCTTCAAAATAAACAACAGGATTATCATCTTTTCCACGCTCAACTACAACATTGGTATCCTTTTTAAAACCATAAAGAATAATAGCTGTATATTGGTCAAATGAAGATACTAATTTCACATTTTGAAATACTTTTCTACCCTCAGCATCACCATCTTCAATAATATGGGTAACATCATCTCCTGTGTACACTAAAGCACCCGCGGCAGCCATAAGTTTTTTAGAAACCTGCGGTCTATCACCCAAGTATATATAATGTCTCACATCTTTAGAAATTGAAATTTTTGCATCATAATGACCATCAGCATAAAAAGTTAACACTTTTGTTACACTAAGCATAGAGAGTTTTTGTGTCAATGTAATCGTTACCGGTTTATCATTTAACTCAACATTGCTCACACTTGCAGTATAAAGAACTTTTGTCGCTTCATCATTAATGGCATCATCACTAAAGCGAATATAGAGCGGTTTTGTTCCAAGTTTAGGAATGACCTGTGCATGCAAATCATCAGTATTGCGAAATTTATCTTCAAGTAATTCTTTTGAAGATATGCGACCTAGTGTATCTATTTTTAAAATAAAATTCTTATTTGTTATTGTAACAATATTATTTGATACGCTCTGTGCTATTTTTTCCTGCTCAGATACAGCATGCCCTGATGCCTCTTCTACGCGTGATGTGACATCTTTTACTGTATTTGCAGTAGATGTAACTTTTTCTGTTTTAGCATTTTTTGCTACCTTTTGTTCTTTCGGTGGAAATATCGCAGTATAGCCTACGAAAAAAATTATTGACAATAGTACAGCAACTATTAATCTTTGATTTGGTGACATTTTGTCTAGCACAAATTACCCTTTATATAAAAAATTTTTTATGATGTAATAGCGGTTTTTTTTATTTGGAACCAACCAATACTTTATAGCATCAATCTCAAGTTTAGCAGGATGTAAAGAGAGCTTATTTAACAATGGATACTCTATCCCGCCATCAAAAAATTGATTGCAACGCAGTATTCTAGTAAAAGAGTGGTAAAAAGCACTTGAAATTGAATTATTTTCGAAATTTATGCGTGCATATTCGCTACATGTAGGATAATAACGGCATGAACCATAGCCAATAAGTGTAAAAAATTTCTGATAAAGCCATAAAAGCTTAAGTAAAAGTTTTCGCACGGCTTAAAATCTTGTTAAAATCATTGGAGAGTTTTTCAAAAGGTGCATCAAAAATTCCTGCTTTTGCAACAAATATATATGTGCCATCTTTAAGAGAGTTGGAGTATTCACAAAATAGAGCACGAAGACGACGCTTCGCGCGATTACGCTTGACTGCATTACCAAGTTTTTTAGTAGCAGTAAAACCTACTTTATGTACTCCTGTTTGAGGAAGAAAAAACAAAACAACACTTTGGGAGTGTTGGTTTTTTCCTTTGTTATAAACATATTGAAACTCCTTATGGAGTTTTAATGTGTTAAATCCGCCTATACTGACAATTTTTTACGACCTTTAGCACGACGACGATTTAAAATGTTACGACCATTTTTAGTAGCCATTCTAGCTCTAAAACCGTGTGTTCGTTTTCTAGGTGTATTATGTGGTTGGTATGTTCTTTTCATTCGACATATCCTTATCTGATTTAAGTTCGGAAGTTTACAAAAACTTTACTTAAAGTGTGGTTAATACCTGCATTGCATTTCTTAAATAAATTAACTATAATATCATCATTCAAAAGAGTAGGGATTATTATGAAAATTTTCATAGGTATGATTTTGTGTATGTTTTCTCTTTTTGCAAATTCAAATTATGATAAAAATATTATTTCTCTTGCTCAAAAACTACATCTTTTTGGCGGAGAAAAAGCTACAATCCAATGGATACGCATTTTTTCTTCACCCAGACACCTTAAAAGATACAAACTTGACTCTATTGATGAGGGAACAAGACAGAAACTCAAAACTTACCTTATAGTACATGCAGCGGATTCAGAACAACCGACATTACCAGGATTATAAAATGAAAAAAATCGCTCTTCTCACATTTCCAATATTCTTAATGGCATCACAAATTGACATAAATAAAAAGATAGAACAGCTTGAACATGAAATACAACTGTTAAAAGCCCAAGTTGCACAAAATGCAAAAGAGACCATGCAAACAAAAAAACAACTTGTTCAAAACAATGACTATATGGATGAACAAGAAAATATTTTAGAAAAAGTCGAAACAAAGTCCATCCTTGATAAAATCAACTTTTCACCGGAGCTACTCTTACGATTTGATAAACTAAATTACAAAAACGGTAAAATATCTGGTGAAAATACACAAATGTACAATCCTGATGGTACTCCTACAGGGCTACAAAGAAGAGATGAATACACGAAAAATTTTGATATTGCTTCCACTATACGCTTTCGATTAAACATGAATGCAAATTTTGATGATGTCAAATTTCATGGGCGTATGCTCTATATGAATTCATCTCAAGCAAATCAAAGATTATGTATTTTATCTCGTGACATTAAAACCGGAACACCGGGAAGTGCTTTTGATATTGATCGTGCCTATGTTGATTATACCATTCACAGTGCTTCAAAGACTCCCTTTACTTTCTCATTTGGTTTACTCCCAACATCCGGTGGCACGCCTATACAATATGCACAAAACAAAAAAAGGAATGCACTCTTTCCTGCTTTAGTGTTCGACATGAATACATATGGATTAATAGCGACACAAAAATTCAATGACAATACCTTTGCTCGTTTAGTTATAGCAAAACCATACACATTGCGACCGAATTTCTACCCGTATCAATGTAATCGAGAAAATATTGATGATGCAAACATCCTTGGTTTATATGCCGATACAAAATTTCATTTTTTAGGCTCATCTTTACTCTCCTTTGGATTTAATATCATCAATCAACTCAAAGCACATCCTTATTTGGGTCCAGATGTCACCTCTTCAAACTCCCATGATTTAGGAACGATGATTACTTACGGTATAGGATTGGACATCGAAAAGGTACACAATACAAATACCACACTTTTTCTACACACCGCACTGTCAAACCCACATCCAAACGGAAACAAAGATGATTACAAAATCATAGCACCTCTCAATGCCCAACTCACAGCAGGTGGATATACTGGATTTACAGATGCCGATTATGCAAGCGGAGAGATGCTCAGCAAAAACGGCTATGCTGTCTATATTGGTACAAAATATAATTTTTCAAAAGAATTTATGGCAGGTGCCGAGTTCAATTATGGAAGTAAATACTGGTTTAGCGCAACGCAAGGTGCTGAAGATATGTTTAACAAATTGGCAACGAGAGGAAGTGTTTATGAAATATATATGACATGGCAATTTCACAAATATCTCAGTGCAAAACTAGGCTATCTTAATATGCATGAGGATTATACTGGAAGCGGATGGCATTTTGGAGAACCTGCAAAAAAAGATGCAACACAAAATATCACCTCACTTAGTTTAGAAGCAAAGTTTTAAGTATTTTAAAATGAAATTTCAATATAAAATATATACTGCCCTTCTTGTAAGTTTTATCCTTTTAATCGCATCATTAATTATAAGCTATAAAAACATCCATGCGAATAATCAGGTTTTAAATTATTTGAGTAAACATCATGTAGAATTAACGCACCATATCAGTACACTAAACTACGAACTTAAAACAAATCAAACACTTATTTTACAATACATACTCCTTCAAAAAAATCTCTCAAGTGAGCAAATAAGCACATCATTTCAAAATATTGACAACAGTTTAAAAGAGCTTCAAATTTTCATTGAAAAGCATAATCTTCCAAGTAATTTTATGACCTTGTTGCAAACAATTCACAATAGAACTATTGCGTATAAATTTATAGAAAAATCTATACTCCAAGCCGTAAAAGATCATGATAAAGAAGATTTACAAGATGCCATTATTGGTTTTAACAGTGTAATTCAAAAATTTTCCGCTGATACAAAAATATTGACAGACCTATCTAATGCAGTGCTTTACAACAAGATTGCTACACTTGATAAAAACAACGAACGAAGTTCTTATACACTGCTTTTTTCATTTTTTGTTGCTTTTTTACTGATAAGTTTTTCCATTTATAAATTTAATACACTTCACGAGCATTTAAGAAAAGCACAAAAGAAGATTTTAAAATATAATGAAGATTTAGAAAAAGAAATACTGAAAAAAACTGCCGAGTTACATAAAAAGATATACACGCATCATATTAGCGGTTTAGCAAATAGAAATAAATTACTTGAAGATGCCACTTCACATACTTTTACCCGTATGGCATTGCTCAATATAGACAAATTTCAGTCATTTAATGATGTTTACGGGGAAGATATTGGAAATATTGCGCTTCAAATGACTGCAAATTTTCTAAAAAAAGAAACTGCTGGTTTACCTGTACTTTTATACCATATTGGCGGAGATGAGTTTGTCATAGTCTGTATTAATCAAATAAATGAAAATAATCAGGTATTCCTCAATCTCATTAATACAATCTTACAACACTATAACAAAAAAACATTTACCTATGAAGATAAAATATTTCAGTTTATGATGAGCTGTGGTATAACATTTACAGGTAAAAATAAAATGCTTGCTTATGCCGATATGGCACTCAAAGAGGCAAAAAAGAATAATATTCAACTTTCAATCTTTCATGAAGATAAAGCACTAGAAAAACAGTATAAAGATGATATAGAATGTCATAAAAAACTCAAAACTGCACTGGAAAAAGAGAATATATTGTCTTTCTTTCAACCTATTGTCCCTATTCAAAATACAAATATGCAAACAAAATATGAATCATTAGTCAGACTTAAAGATGAAAAAGACCATATCATCGCACCTGTTAAATTTTTAGAGGTTGCTAAAGCCCATCGAATTTATTACAAAATCACAAAAACAGTCATTAAAAATACACTCAATGTCATATCTTTATACCAAATACCTTGTTCTATAAACTTATCACTCAGTGATATACAAAATAAAAAAACTATGCGATATTTTTTCGACATATTAAATAGTTTTCAATTCAATGAACTATTGACTGTTGAATTACTTGAAACAGAAGATTTTAATGATTATGAAATGGTTGTAGCATTTTGTTTAAAAGTTCATTCTTATGGAGTAAAAATTGCATTAGATGATTTTGGTTCAGGCTACTCTAATTTTTCTCATATTTTAAATATTCCTATTGATTATATTAAGATAGATGCTTCTTTAATATCAAATATAGATAAAAATCAAAATTCTAAAATAATGGTAGAAACTATCGTCACACTTGCTAAGAAACTCCATATACTAACAATAGCAGAATTTGTATCTTCTCAAGAAATTCTCAATGTGGTAAAAGATTTGGGAGTAGATTATGCCCAAGGTTTTCATCTCGGAAAACCTTTAAACATAGAAAAATATATGAAAAGTTAAGAAACCTTAACTTCCACCTCACCGTTTACAACAGTGAACGCAACGCGAGAGCCTTCTTTTACCGTACCGTCTAAGATAAGGTCAGCTAAACGGTCTTCTACAATTTCATATAACGCACGCTTAAGCGGACGAGCTCCATATACCGGGTCAAATCCAGCTTCTGCAATATAATCTTTTGCCTCTTCGCTTAAAGAGAGTTCTATATCTCTTTCTTTGACTTTACTGACAATTTCACCAAAGAAAATATCAACAATCCCTTTAATTTGTTCTTGACCAAGTGCATTAAATATAACAACATCATCAAGTCTATTCAAAAATTCTGGTTTAAATGCTTTTTTAAGCTCAGACATAACCATGTCCTCTAATTCAGGACTTCCAGCATGTGTGATAATCTTGTCACTTGCGATATTTGATGTCAGAATGATAATAGTATTACTAAAATCAACCGTCACTCCTTTGTTGTCTGTCAAACGACCGTCATCAAGCACTTGTAGTAGCATATTAAACACATCTGGGTGCGCTTTTTCTACCTCATCAAAAAGCACTACAGAGTATGGTTTTCTTCTTACGGCTTCTGTAAGTTGTCCACCCTCTTCATAGCCTACATATCCCGGTGCAGCACCAACAAGACGAGAAACAGCATGTTTTTCCATATATTCACTCATATCTATTCTTATAAGTGCCTCCTCGGAGTCAAACAAAAACTTCGCCAAAGTTTTGGCAGTTTGTGTTTTACCAACACCTGTAGGTCCTAAGAAAAGAAAACTACCGATTGGTCTGTTTTTATCACTTAGTCCTGCTTTGTTACGCTTAATGGCACGAGCAACAGCATGTGTTGCTTGTCCTTGCCCAATAACAGTTTTATTTAACTCATCTTCAACATGTATAATTTTATCTTTTTCACTTTGCAACATTTTATTGATTGGAATTCCCGTCCATCTACTTACAATAGAGGCAATTGATTCTTCATCGACAGAATTTTTCAGGAGTGTTCCCTCTGCCTGCATTCTATCCCATTGTGCATTAAGCTCTTTTTCCTGCTCTATCAGTTTTGGAATCTCGCCATACTCAATTTCTGCAGCACGATTGAATTCAGAACGACCTTTTGCAAGTTCTGCTTCACGGCGTTTTGCTTCAATTTCACCTTTAATCGCTGAAATTTTTTCAAATACTTCTTTTTCACTTTGAAATTGAGACTCCAATGTTCTCACCTTTTCTTCAATGTCAGCAAGCTCTTTTTCTATCTCTTGGAGGCGTTTTTCATTTGATGGAGTTTTTTCCATCTTCAATGCCTCTTTTTCCACCATCAATTCTGAGAGTTTACGCTTTGCCGCACTCAGTTCATTCGGTTCAGATTCGATTTGCATTTTGAGTTCTGCTGCTGCTTCATCAATTAAGTCAATCGCTTTATCTGGCAAAAACCTATCTGCAATATATCTGTCAGAGAGTTTTGCCGCAGCCACTAATGCACTGTCTGCAATACTTACATTATGGTGTGCTTCAAGTCTCTCTTTGATTCCACGAAGAATTTGCAGTGACTGGTTTACACTTGGTTCATCGACACTAATCGGTAAAAAACGGCGTTGCAACGCTGCATCTTTTTCAAAATATTTTCTGTACTCTTTAAGCGTCGTTGCTCCAATAGTATGCAATTCACCACGAGCAAGCGCAGGTTTTAAGATGTTCGCCGCATCCATTGAACCCTCAGATGCACCCGCACCAACGATAGTATGAATTTCATCAATAAATAAAATAATATTTCCATTTTCTTTGACTTCATCGATCACAGCTTTGAGCCTGTCTTCAAACTCACCTCGGTATTTTGCACCGGCAATAAGCGCTGACATATCAAGTGCTATAACACGCTTATTTTGTAAAGATGTTGGAACATTACCACTTTGAATTCTCTGTGCAAGTCCCTCAACCAGTGCCGTTTTACCAACACCCGGCTCGCCTAAAAGCATTGGGTTGTTTTTCGTTTTACGAATCAAAATCTGCATTGTTCGTGCAATCTCTTCATCCCGTCCGATTACAGGAGCTAACTTCCCTTCTGCCGCTTCTTTTGTTAAATCAATACCATATTTAGAAAGTGATTCTAGCGTTTCATCTGCAGTTTGAGAATCGATTTTTGCTCCGCCGCGTGTAGCTTCAAGCTCTTTTGTCAGTTGCATAGTATCTATATATTTTGGTAATATAATTGAAAATGGTTCTGTGTTTAAATTCGCCAATATATAGGTATCAACAGCTAAATAAGCATCTCCGTTTTTGGTCATCAGACCAATTCCGTTTTCTAATGTTCTTACAAAATCATGCGAAAGCTTAATACTCTCTTTTGTCACACTAGAAGATTTTGGAAGTTTCTCTGCCATACTTTTAATGTCTAACTCCATTGCAACTTTGTCGATGCCCATTTTGTTAAACATCTGATTCAATACGGAATCTGAATTCGTCAGTAATGCCCATAAAAAATGAACAGCTGTCACTTCTTGATTTTTATTATGTAAAGCCAAAGACAAGGCACTCTCAATTGCCTCAGTCATATTATGTGTTAGTTTCTCAAAAATGTTATTCATATCTCAATCCTTTTTTTTATTTATGGTGACAGTATATACTCTTTAAGCATTTTGTTTTGCTACTTTAGTTGCAAAGTTGATTATATAATCCCTTTTTTCTTATAACGCGCAAGCATACTTTTGTTTCCGCTCACTCCACCGCTGTGTATATACATAATGTTTTCATCAGTTTGTTCCAAAAGTGCCTGCCACATTGCAGGAGCATACAGTAAATCAAATTCTATGCCTGTTACATGTAAACGCTTATATATCTCATAAAATTCCAAGTATGGCTTAGCAAAATGATATTTTTTCTTCGGTTTTAAAATAGTAAGGTTATCAGGAATTTTTGCCAAAGCATTCATTTGTTGTTTTAAATAGCTGACATCACCAATGCACGGTGTCGTATAAACTTTATACTCAGGTAAAGCTAATGCTAAAAAAAGTGCTGTTGTTCCCGTTCCTGAAGGTGTTGCCATTGCCTTTACATGTAAGGTAGAGTTTTGCTCGCGTACTTCCTGTGCCAAAACTTCCAAACCTATTTTTGCTTCTTGTACTGCACCACCCTGATCAACAAAGCATGTTTTTTCATTTACATGTAAGCGCAAAGAGGCTATAAATTTTTTATAGTAATCATTTTCAATTTCGCTGTGCTGCATTCCTAATCTCAAAGCATGTGCATAGTTTCCTTCATGCTTATTTTTCTGTGTATTGGAGAGTTTTTTTGTATAGTAGATAAATTTCCAGTTTTTTTTCTGGCACATTGCAGCTAATGCTAGCATTGCATTAGATTGTGACCCACCGTAAGATATTAAAGTGTCATAAGTATTATTTGGAGTTTTTAAAAGAGTGTAGAGTTTTCTATATTTATTGCCGGCAAGATAGGGATCAATCAAGTCATCCCTCTTCACAAAGAACTCTCTCTCTTCTAAAACTATTTTAGAAAGAGGAGAGGCTTGCATAACTTACTTGATATTTGCTTTTTTCTGCAATGCATCCATTTTTTTCTTCATTACAGCTTTAAATTTTTCCATTTTTAAGCGTTGCTCAATAAATATTTTTACTTCATCAAAACTTCTTGTCATTGATGGTTTTTTATCTTCCACATAAATCACATGGTATCCAAATTGTGTTTTTACAGGCTCTAGCGTTATTGTACCTTTTTTCATAGAAAATACTTTACTATTAAAAGCCGGCACCATTTGTCCTTTGCTAAAGTATCCTAAATCACCACCTTTAGATCCACTAGGTCCAGTTGAATCTTTTTTCGCAAGTTCTATAAACTTTTGTTTCAATTTTTCGCCACTTAATGATTTTAACTGTGCTATGATTTTTTCTGCTTCTGCTTTTGTCTTCACTAAAATATGACGAGCATGCACACTCTCTTTTTCATTAAATTCTTCTTTATTCTTTTTATAGTAATTTTTCAGCTCTTTAGTTGAAATTTTTATACTATCAAGCAATTTTTTCTGCCATACCTGAATAGCAAGTTCTTTTTTCATTCTTTGTTCAAGTTTTTTATACTCACTCTTATACGCTTTAGATTGAATAATACCAGACTTCTTCGCATCATCAAAAATCAACTCTTTGCCTATAAGTTGTTGTAAAACCTGTTGCCTAAAGGCAGCTTGACGATCAGCTGGCACTTGGTTGAATCTTCCCTGCGTTGCCTGCATTAATTCTTGGTCAACTTCTTGCTGTGTGATTGCCTTGCCATTTACTGTAACTAATGTTTTTGCAGATACGATTGAGCCAGTCAAAAGCAATACAGATAGTAACATTGTAATTTTATTCATTATAGTTCCTTATAGATTGATAAGAAGAAGTTTAATAGTAATATATTAATAGTTATTAAACAGATTCAATTTCATGTGTTATTTGTAAATATTTTTCTAATATATATTCTAATTTTTCTCGTGTTAACGGTTTAGAAAGATAATCATCAAGACCTTCACTTAAAAGCATCTCTTTATCCCCTTCCATAGCCATTGCCGTAAGTGCTACTATGGGCGCTTGTGATTTCATAAGCATCATATCTTTAATCTCTTTGGTTGCAACAATCCCATTCATATAAGGCATATCTATATCCATAAAAATAATGTCGTATTTTTTCTTTTTATACATTTCAATAGCTTCGAGTCCATTAGATGCCGTAGATACTTTAATATTGTACTCTTGAAGCAGTATTTTGATAAGCCGTTGGTTAATAATATTATCTTCCACAACTAAAGCATCAACCTTCTTTTGAATTTTCAATTGAGCCTTGTCTTCATCATTATTTTTAAAGCTATTTGCCATATAAAGATGTTTAGCGATAGCACTTGCCAACAATGGCTTATATATCACTTCGTCCACTATATGTGTCATTTTAGTTTTTAGTTTTTCATCTTCGTCTAACAAAAGAATTACCGATGCTTTTTTCTTATATGTCGCAAGATCAAGCATCCATGAGGAGTTATCCTGATTTGCCACAATATAAAGCTCATCTATATCTTCATAAACATCATCGCTAAGTTCAGAAGACTTTGTAACATCTATAGCAAAAGAACGCAGATATATAGTTAAAAAATTAGCATCATCTACTTTTTCTTTATCTAGTAAAAGTACTTTAGCTTTTTTACTCGGCATCATTTTATAGTTTTGCCCTCTTGAAGATTTAAAATCAAGAACAAAATTCACATAAGTACCATTACCAATCTCACTGCTTATTCGGAGTTCAGAGCCCATCAGTTTCACCAAACCACTTGAAAGACTCAGCCCAATTCCAAGTCGTTCATCAGCATGACTTCCGGCAGTAAAAGGTTCTTCCATTAATGCAATCTGCTCTTGAGACATACCTTCACCATTGTCTTTAACCCCAAACCCTATAGTGCATTCCCCATTTTGCAATCGTTTTAAGAGCTTGACTTCAATAATCACCTTTCCACCATGCGGTGTGAACTTAATCGCATTTTGAATAATTGAACGCATAATTTGCAAAATTTTTCTGGCATCACCCTCTAATTCTTGAGGTAGTTTTGGGTCTATAAAACTCATAACGCCTACACCATTATTGTTTGCCTTATCAAAGCATGTATAAATGAGCTTTTCCATCTCAACCAAAAGATTAAAAGGTTCAGCTTCTACTTCAAGGCGCCCACTTTGAAGTTGTGATAGATCTAACAATGTTTCAATATTATTCATTAAATTTTTTGAAGAATAATCAATCATATCAATATATTCATGTTGATTTTCATCAAGGCTAGTTGATTTAAGTAACTCCACAAATCCTAAAATACCATTCATTGGTGTCCTAAATTCATGCCCTATATTTGCTAAAAATTTCGTTTTTAATTTTTCTACTTCTTTGGTCTGCAATCTTGCTTTTTGTAAATCCGTAACATCTTTTAATTCCAAAATATATAATTTATTGTTTTTTGAATATTTATGACATTTAGCTTCTATACTTAATAAATTTCCTTGTTTATCCGTCATACTCACACTATAGCCATCACTTTTATACTTTTTAATATAATCTAGCCAACTTTTATCAGACTCCGTAAATATCTCTTCACTCTCATTTAAAAAAATATCGCGAATACTCTCATTCACTCTTAGAAAATCTTTTATATCATAATAATTCATTGTTTTAAAAAAAGTTTTATTTGCGCCTATCCATCCTCCACCTTGTAAATAATAGAGTAACATGGTATCGTGGTTATCAACTACTTCGGTAAAAAAATCTTTGTCCAAATGCGAAAACAATGTCTCTTTTTCTTTGTTCGCATCATATACATCAATGCTTTTTTGTTTTGAAAATAATGAAAAAATGCCCATATCATATTCCTTTGTAAAGTCATTAATTTGATTATAGCATATAAGTTGCTAAAATACATTTATGAAAAAAGCAACAAAAAAAGAAATACAAGAGATAAAAAAACACTTTATTGAACGCTATAGTGATGCAGTAACAGAGCTTACTTATAAAAATGCCTATGAATTAGTAATATCAGTTGCACTTTCAGCACAATGCACCGATAAACGGGTTAATCTTATTACCCCCGCTTTGTTTGAAAAATACCCTTCTCCTAAAGCCCTTGCCCAAGCGAACATAGAAGATATAAAAAGACTCATTAACAGTTGTTCATTTTTTAACAACAAAGCAAAAAACCTTCTTGCCATGGCTAAGCGTCTTGAAGAAATATATGACGGTGAAATTCCAATGAATGAAAAAGATTTACAAACATTAGCAGGGGTCGGGCAAAAAACAGCACATGTAGTACTGATAGAATACACTGGTGCAAACCTAATGGCAGTAGATACGCATGTTTTTCGTGTTGCACACAGACTTGGACTCAGTGATGATAAAACCGCAAAGGCAACAGAAGCTACTTTGGTAAAAAAATTTAAAACAGACTTACATGTACTACATCAGGCAATGGTTTTATTTGGTAGATACATTTGCACTGCTAAAAATCCAAAATGTGAAGAGTGCTTTTTAACAGAATTTTGTAAAACAAAAGAGAGTTTTAAGGTTTAGGTATGCAAAGTGCTTGGAAATGATTATGATAAAAATATATTTACTAATACTACTCAGCATACTTTTTAGCGGTTGCGTAAACAAACACGGAATTTCTGCAAAAGTATACAGTGATTGCAAAGAGTACTATGATTTGCAAGGCTATTACCACAAAGAGTGCGGTGATGATGACATCATCACTTATGATACTATGGGCAAAGAGCTTAAAAAAGGCGCCAAAAAAGTCAAAAGTCTTTTTGTCAAAGAAAAGCCAAAAGTACAAAAAAATGTCTGGTAATTTACTTTACGGCTATGAATGTAGCAAAATTTGCCCAACGAAGTATTACTTCACAATGAGAAAACCCTGCATTTAATGCCATTTTTATATTTTCTTCTTCACTATAAGGTACAAGTACATTCTCCAAGGCTTCGCGTTTTTGCATAATTTCATATTCAGAATATCCTTGTTCTTTTTTGAAACCATAATAACATTCTATTAATTCTTTGTTGAGTTTAGGATGATGAGAAATAACCTTTTCACTGAATATAAAAACACCCTCTTTTTTCAATGCCGCTACAATTTTTTTAACTAACTCTTCGCGAACTAAAGGACGAATAAACTGCAAAGTATAGTTACTTATAAAAACATTTGCCTCTTTATAATCATACTCAAGAATATCGGCAGTACAAACTTCAATGTCAGCACCATACGCTTCGCATTTCTGTCTTGCACGCTGGAGCATTGCTTCAGAATTATCTAGTCCGACAAGTTCTGCCTTTATTGATAATTTTCTATGAATATTAAGTAGTGTTGATGCTGTTGAGCAACCCAAATCATAGATTACACCATTTTCATCCAAATTTTTCAACGCAAAAAATTCCGTAATTTTTTGCGCTTCTTTATAAAAAGGAACACTGCGTTCGAGCATATCATCAAAAACAGCGGCAACTTCTTCATCAAATTCAAACTGTTTTTTTATCGGTTTGGTAAATACTTTATCATTCATAAATAGAATTTTATCTAAATAAGCCTATAATTAAGAAAAAATAAGGATATTTATGGAGTTAACTCTTTCTACATGGATGATGATTGCTTTTATAGTTGCACTTGGGCTTAGTGCTTGGAAAATGTATAAATTCATGCCAACCAAACAACTCAAAGATGATGACACAACCCCTCAGGCACAAAGTGAACTAATGGATTTAGTTTTAAATATCATAAAAGGCAGTCATGGAGAACTAAGTGAAAAAGAGTTACATGCATTGGTCACAAACCACGAAGATTTTGACAATGAGCACTTTTGGAGATTTAATGAGAACAAGCTTAAACAGCTTTTACATATACATTATGCGAAAAATCCTGATACAAAATGTATCAAGGATATTCATAAAAAATTGTACTCCTAGTTGCGATCCATTGCATTTAAGTCTTTATAGGCTTGAATAACACGCTCTACTAAACTTTCTTGACCAGCACGCAACCATTTTCGAGGATCATAATATTTCTTATTTGGTTTGTCCTCACCTTCAGGATTTCCAATTTGACTTTGCAGGTAATCATGATATTTTGCAACATATTTTCTCACACCATTCCATGTTGCCCATTGTGTATCTGTATCAATATTCATTTTAATAACACCATAGCCAATAGCTTCGCTGATTTCCTCAGGCTCAGAGCCAGAACCACCATGAAACACAAAATTTACAGGTTTTTCTTCGGTATGAAATTTATCTTGAATGTATTTTTGAGAATTATCTAATATTTTAGGTGTTAGTTGCACATTTCCAGGTTTGTAAACGCCATGCACATTTCCAAATGAAGCCGCTATTGTGAAGTTTGGCGAGATTTCACGCAACTCTTTATAAGCAAGAGCCACCTCTTCGGGTTGAGTATATAAAAGTGCATTATCCATATTTGTATTGTCCACACCGTCTTCTTCTCCGCCTGTGCAACCAAGTTCTATTTCTATACTCATACCAATTTTACTCATTCTTTCCAGATAGGCTTTACATGTACCAATATTTTCATTGATAGACTCTTCTGAAAGGTCGAGCATATGAGAAGAAAAAAGTGGTTTTCCTTGTGTTTTATAATAACTCTCACCCGCTTCTAAAAGGGCATTTATCCATGGAAGCAATTTTTTTGAAGCGTGGTCAGTATGTAAAATCACAGCCACTCCGTAAGCCTCAGCCATCATATGTGTATGGATTGCACCCGCGACTGCACCGACAATAGCAGCTTTTTCACCATCGTTGCTCAATCCTTTTCCTGCATAGTATGAAGCACCCCCGTTACTAAATTGTATAATAACCGGAGAATTGGCTTTTGCAGCCGCTTCGAGTACACTATTGATAGAGTCCGTATTTACTACATTTACTGCCGGAATAGCAAAGCCAAGCTTTTTAGCATGTTTATATACTTTTAAAACATCATCACCAAAAAGAACCCCAGGTTTTACAATATCTAATACACCATTACTCATAAGTATTTCCTAAAAAATTTAATTTCAAACTTTCAAATTATAATATATAGTTCATTTAAAAGAACTTTATGTTAAAATCAAGCACTTAAAGGATTCCTAACATGAGTAATAAAGCAGAAATTAATACAGATCTTGTTTTAATAGACATTATTAATTTTTCATTACTTACTACAAAACAGCAACTTGAAATTATCAATTTTTTAACGCGAAGTTACAAAAAAATCATCGAACGAGTTCTTGAAAATGCAAAACTTCCTTTAAATGAACTTGTCTTAGGCTACATCCCTACCGGTGACGGATTTTATTGTATACTTACCCCAAAATTCAGAGGATACGGAACAATTCTCGGACTAAGTTTCAACCATTTTTCAGAACAACTCTCAAAAAAATTTTCCTATTTTCAAGGTCTCCGTATAGCTGTGCATACAGGAAGAATCAACCAATTTATAGATATACTCGGCAATAAAAACTTTATAGGGACAGGACTAAACGACTGTGCCCGTTATTTAGAAAACAAAGACTTCAATATCTCTACCGTAATGATTTCTGATACAGCCTATTATAACTTTCAGCGTTTTTTAACTGTTCACAAAGAGTATAATCAACTACTCATAAAAAGAGAGTTTAAAAAATCAGCGCTCTACACATTTCAAGATAAACACGCCACTGAAAAAAAAGGATACCGTGTTTGGCTAAGAAAATCGGGTATAATTATCCCTCCAATTTATAAATTTTAAATAACCGCCAAATAAAGGAAGATGAATGAAATTGACACTTGATGCATATTCAAAAAAATTTAAAATGTCCAAAGAAATGATTAATTCAAAACTTCGCAGTAAAAAACTAAACTATATGGTTGAGGATAATATAATGTACATAATCCTTCCTGATAACAATGGGGATACACCAGTGCAACAACCTCAACAAAATAAAGTTCCCACTAAACCTAAAACAACAGTAGCTATGGTCTTATCTTTGTATCAAAAAGAGAACTTGCAGTTGAAAGCAAAAATAGTACAACTTGAAGAAAAGATAGACAAACTCATAGATGACAAAGAACAAATGCTTCGTGATGAAATGAGTAAGATAGAAAAAGTTTACAGCACAAAAGATGAACAGTTAAAACAAGTTTTAGAGTTACTTAATACAAAGCTTCTTTCTCAAAGTGTAGATGCTGTGCATGATGTTGAACCAATGCCTCAAGTTCAAAAAGCTATAGATGTAGAAGATGAAAATAAAATCGTTGAGCTTAAAGAGTATCTTAAAACACTTGATTTAGAATCTTATCAGCGAAAAATTATTAAAAAAAGATTTTTGGCAGTGTATGATAGTGATGTCAGAGTCATCAAACAAAATGGAAAGCTTTATCTTGATTTTGACAAGTACGACTATAGTGATTTGCTTGAGTACTAAATAATGCCACACATAGAAAATAAAATTATTAAAACAAGATATATAGAAGAAGCATTAAATACTTTTGCAGAAGAAAACCTTATTTCTCCTTCACAATGTGATTTTATTATTAACAAAGTTGATACATATATAAAAAGTAATGCCAATGAATCTTTTGAACTTTATAGTAAAGAGGCGCAAGAACAATACAAAAATAAAACAAAAATATTAAATGAACATATAGAATTTCATCAGCTTTATACAATAACAGCCACTAAAAAAGAGAAAATGGAGTGTGAACTTGAATATACAATAGATTATTCAAAATTTTTCACACATCCTATACTTATATTGTCACCTGACTCACAAATCCCTTACAAAACACTCAAACCTATTGATTTGTTAAAAAAACTTTTTAGAGAATTTAATAAAATCAAGGCTTACCATAAGATACTCATTAATATATTTGATGAAGATATGAAAAAATATTTGAAACTTTTAGTCAAATATATATATGCTGGAAAATTCACAAAAAGAGTGAAAATTCCACTTTTTAGTGGTTTTGACCCTGTTATTACACGCCCTAGCAAACTTATTTTTTGGTTTAAAGAAAAAGAGCATAAAAGTGAAGTCATTGAGGTTGAAGAGAACGAATTGCTTGTTGAGTATAAAAAACCTGTTTATGGGAAAAATGGCTTCAATGCTTTTGGCGAATATATAGATACTGATTTTGCTACGAATGTAGATGATTTACAAGCCAGAGTGGATGAAAATTTCATTAGGATTGAAGAAAACACTACGACAAAACGATATATTAGTAAAATACGCGGTTATGTACATTATGATGGGAGTGAATTACTTGTTGATAACCGAATTAAAATCAGTGAAATTTCAAGACATAGGGATCTTGTTGATGATTTAGAAAACAATAATATAGAAGTTATTGTAGCCCAACATGATACAAATCGAGATACAATCAAAGAGGGTGTCAACCTAGTTTCCCAACGAATACATGTTGATGGTTTTGTCGGTGCAAAAAGTCGCCTTGAAGCCGTAACATTAGACATTGAGGGTGCTACACACCAAGAGTCTGAACAATATGCTAAATATGCAACGATTAACAGACATAAAGGAACTCTAAGATGTCATGAAGCGAAAATATCCTTGCTTGAAGGTGGTGTTGTATATGCAACTACTGTTACTATTGATTCTTCCATAGGAGGATCAATATATGCACAAGATGTCACTATCGGTCATGTAAAAAACAATCTAAAGATATATGCTTCAAATTCAATTACCGTGCGGCTTGTAAGCGGAGAAGACAATATATTTAAAATAAATTATCGTGATATTCCTATTTTAAAAAGTAAAATAAAGTTTATTGATAATGATATTGAAGATTTAAAATATAAACTCCAAGAAGCAAAAAGACATAGTTTAGGTAGAATTGATGCAATTGAAAAAGAGACAAGGACATTGAAAAGTGAAAAAACTGCAATACAAAACTCATATAAAAATGCCACTATTACAGTTAAAGAAGCTTTTAGAGGTCTAAACAACATTATATTTACAATAGATACATCACATGAAATTGCTTATAAAACAGATGCAAAGTCTTACACTCCTTTCTACCTTGAAATTAAAGAAAATCTCATTACACTCCATCCAATTGGAAAATCAATAGCCATAAACAATTAAGAAAAAATTTATTTTATTTCCCTTCAATGGAATAAATTCTCTAATTATTACACGGTAAACCGTATGTATTACAGTATTTACTTTATGCTTAACATATTATACATTATATAATATACATTTAAATTTATATTACATACATTAATTACATATTTATGTTAAATAAAATGTATATTTAAGTATAAAATCCGTATAATCTCATTTATGCAAATTAATGACTTATTTAATATCTTACATAACTCAATAGAGTCTCAAAATAATGGGAAAAAAATTTCTCTTAAAGATATGGCTCAAAGTCTAGGGATTTCTATGCGTACATATCAAGACTGGAAGCTAGGGCGTGCAAAACCTCAAGCAGCAGCAGCCGTGATAAAGATGTTGGGAAAATTGGATGATGATGAGATCATTAGAGCGGTAAGAAAAATCAATAAGTTAGAGGAGTAGCATTATGGGTGTGCTAACTAAAAACGGAAGAGATGGTCTGGAAGATGTGTTTTTATCTATACATACATCAACAAATAAATACAAGAAAATTAAAGATTTATCAGCTTTAATAATGACACATGAAACTACTCTAAATTTCAAACAGCTCTTAAAACAGGCTAAATATGGACTAAAAGAAACAAAAATATCACAATTTTTGCTAAAATATAGCAAAAAGAAGAAAAATTTAAGCAAATAAACTATAAAGTATCTCTAGCTGAATTATTTCAGGACAAATCTTAATCCAAGGGTAAATTTATGAATAAAGCACAATTCGTTGAATTAGTACAAGAACAAGGAAGCTACAAAACTAAAGTAGAAGCTGAAAATGCAATCAAAGCTTTCACTGAAGCAGTAACGGCAGCATTAGTAAAGGGAGAAGATGTTTCTCTAGTAGGTTTTGGTAGTTTTGCAGCAGCATTACAAAAAGGTAAAACTGGTAAAGTTCCAGGTACTGATAAAACTTATACTACTCAAGATAAAATGGTTCCTAAATTTAAAGCTGGCAAGGGTCTTAAAGACCGTGTTGCAGCTGGTAAATAATCATTTAAGTGTATCGCTTCTAAACAGCGATACTCTTTTGTAATCTTTCTCTCTTTCACTCCTCTCAATTTTTAAACAACTTACTCATTTTATAGTTAAAACTAAATACTCTTGATATACTATGTAATATAAATTTGCATATTAAAAATCGAAGGAATACTATGAAAATAACAAAAAGTGAAGATGAATGGAAAAAAGAGCTGAGTCCGGAGGCTTTTCATGTATGTCGTCAACATGGGACAGAGGCTCCTTTTTACGGAAAATATTATGATAATAAAGATGATGGCGTTTATAAATGTATTTGTTGTGGCGTAGCACTTTTTGAATCAAGCACAAAATTCGACTCAGGAACAGGCTGGCCAAGCTATTATGAAGCAGTAGAGGGTGCAGTAAGCGAAATAAAAGACATCTCACACGGCATGATACGAACAGAAGTAAAATGTAGTAGTTGTGATGCGCATTTAGGACATTTATTTGAAGATGGTCCTGAACCTACGGGACTACGGTACTGTATAAATTCTGTATGTTTAGACTTTGAAGAGGAATAAGGAGCTTATTATGAAACGAATTACACTTGCATTATTATTACTGTTATCTACTCTGCTTTTTGCAGGAGAAAATCATCCTCATGTTATTTTACAAACGAATCAGGGAAATATCGAACTCGAACTTTTCCCTAAAGTTGCACCTTTGGCGGTTGAAAACTTTACAACTCATGTAAAAAAAGGCTACTACAACGGTATTGCGTTTCATAGAATTATTCATAATTTCATGATTCAAGGTGGTGATCCTACTGAAAGTGGTCAAGGTGGCGAAAGTATCTGGCATAAAGATTTCAAAGATGAATTTAAACCAAATCTAGTTTTTGACAAACCAGGTATTTTGGCAATGGCAAACAGAGGTCCAAATACAAATGGGAGCCAGTTTTTCATAACAACAGCCCCAACGCCTTGGCTGAACGGCGGTTATACAATTTTTGGAAAAGTAATAAATCAAAAATCAATGCAAACACTTCAAAAATTAAACAATGTTGCTACTTCTGGCCGTTCCGGCGGAGACAGACCACTAGAGCGTCAAGAGATTATAAAAGCATATATAAAAGATAAATAATGGAAATACAAACAATAAAAAAACTTGAAAATGAAGCCTTAAAAAGAAGTGGACCAGATTTTGTACGACTAGGGCTTGCTCTGTTTTTTCTTGTTGCCATTTCAACCTATGCCATCTTAAGTAATGGGGAAGTTTCAAACAACCTTTTCTTATCTGTTGCTGCACTCATAGGTGCTTACATGGCGATGAATATCGGGGCAAATGATGTGGCAAACAATGTCGGTCCCGCTGTTGGATCACGCGCCATGACAATGACAACGGCAATTGTACTAGCAGCTATATTTGAAGCAGCCGGGGCATTCATCGCAGGTGGGGAAGTTGTAAAAACCATTAAAAAAGGCATTATAGACATTTCTGCTTTTGGTGGAAATCCTGATTCTTTTATATGGGCAATGATGGCCGCACTGTTAGCAGCTGCTTTATGGCTCAATTTTGCTACAATGATGAAAGCTCCTGTTTCGACAACGCATTCTATAGTCGGTGGTGTCATGGGAGCAGGTATTGCAGCAGCCGGTTTTACTATAGTTTCATGGTCTACAATGGCTAAAATTGCTGCCTCATGGGTTATTTCTCCTATATTAGGCGGTATTATTGCGGCACTATTTTTACTTGCCATTAAAAAATCAATCATCTTTAAAAAAAATAAGATTCAAGCAGCACAAAAATATGTTCCCATCTTTGTAGCTATTATGTCATGGGCATTTGGAACATATATTGTACTTAAGGGTCTGAAAAAAATATGGCCACAAGTTGTAGAGACTTTCAATCTACTCCCATTCATTAGCGTAGAAGTCACAAATAAGCCAAGTTTTTTCACCGCTCTTATTTTAGGTTTTATTCTCTCTATCCTTGTTTATTTTATAGTCAGTAAAAAGCTCAATGCAAAACGCACTATCATTGAAAATTCCAGAGAATCCGTCAACATGCTCTTTACAATTCCTCTTATTTTTGCGGCAGCACTTTTAAGTTTTGCACATGGGGCAAATGATGTTGCTAATGCTATAGGTCCTTTAGCTGCCATAAATGATGCTATTGTCAATGGTGGAATCTCTTCTAAAGCGAACATTCCTTTATGGGTAATGGGCGTTGGTGCCTTTGGTATTGCCACCGGTTTAGCACTTTATGGTCCTAAGCTTATACGCACAGTCGGCAGTGAAATTACAGAACTTGACCAGATTAGAGCTTTTTGTATTGCAATGGCTGCATCTATAACTGTCATCATTGCATCACAACTTGGTCTGCCTGTAAGTTCTACGCATATCGCTATAGGTGGCGTCTTTGGTGTCGGATTTTTAAGAGAATATTTGCACAGGGACATTCCTATAATTACCATAGAAGAAGATACAGACACTTTACATGATGAGAAAAAAGTACTCCATACCTATAAAAACGAGGCTAAAACATTAGAAACAAAAAATGAAAAAAGTGAAAATGAGTACAAAGAACTTTTAGCACTCTATGAAAAAATAAAAGAGCAAGAAAAGCTCATAAAAGCAACTAAAAAACATGTCAAAAGAGTTAAAAAAGTTGAATATGTAAAAAGAGATGCTATTAAAAAAATAATCGCTGCATGGATTATAACAGTTCCTGCGGCTGCCGTACTAGCAGCAATGCTGTATTTTATGATTAGAGGGATAATGCTCTAAAAACTTTAAGTGCCTGAACATGTTCGGGCACATCATGTACTCGTAAAATTGAAGCACCGTTTTTAAGTGCTTCAAGATGAAGGGCTAAGGTGCCGGCAAGTCTTTGTTCGACTGAGGATGCAGAAATTTTGTCTATCATAGATTTTCTTGATGCCCCCACTAAAAGAGGTTTATCTAAAGTTAAGAAATGTTCTAGATTTTTTAGAAGCGTTAAATTATTCTCAACTGTTTTTCCAAAACCTATGCCAACATCTAGAACAATATTTTTAATACCAAAACTCTCAGCTTTTTGCATTCTTACATCAAAAAAATCATATACCTCACTCAAAATATTCTCATAATGCGGATTTTTCTGCATTGTGCGTGGTGTCCCCTGCATATGCATTATTACAGCCGTTGCATTATAAGAAGCACACAATTTGCAAACCTCATCATTTTGTAAGCCTGTAATATCGTTCACAATTGTAAAACCACTTTGCAGTGCCTTTTGTAGCACTTTAGGCTCATAACTGTCACAGCTAAATTTTACTTTTTCATACAGCTTTTCTTTTTTTATGAGAGATAGTATTGGCTCTATTCTTGCCAATTCTTCTTCTACACTCACAAGTGACGCATTAGGACGGGAAGAAACGGCACCTATATCTATAATAGCCGCACCTTCTTGTATCATCTGCTCAATTACATGTATTGCAGTAGCACCTTGAAATCTGCTACTGGCATAAAAACTGTCATCATTAGCATTAATTACGCCCATAATATCGACACTTTTTGGCTTTTGTATTTGTGTAAATGCTTGTAATTTGTGCGCTAATTCTTTCAGTTCAAAAGGCTGTGCTAACTCTTTTTTTGCCAAATTTTTCAACTGTTTTGTATTTGCTATTAACAAACAATCAACTCTAGGTTTAGCAGCAACAACTGTCCCCCGTGGTACTGCTAAATCGGCACCGATTGAGAGTGCATCTTGTTTTAAAATATTTGCAGCCCCTACATGTAAATCATGTATACAAATAATATGTATTTTCGCTTTTGATGCCAAAATATTAATTCCGCCCGCGTCAACACCGAGTTTTTTAAGCTGTTTTTTTATATCTATCTCATTCGATAACTTTTCAACTATCATCATCTTTCCTGAGCAAAACTCATGAGGATCATTGCCAAAACGCTTTGCGGTCGAGAATTTAAATCAAGTAATCTATAAGCTTTGTCAAAATTATCCAACTGTGCAGGTGTTAAGATGAGCTTCTCTAGCACAGTAGCACGATAAAAAAGTGCCTCAACCAAAAGCTTTGCCTGTAACTTACCCACTCTTGCATGTTCTTTTAAAAATGCAAAAACTTCCTTGTAATCAAGCCGTCCCAGTGCAATTTCTAAATCTAAATTTTCGTGATTATATTGCGTTTGCAAAATTGGTAAGCGTGAACGCACCGTCCGAAGCAAATTTGATTTTGTCGGGGAGACAATAATAAACTCAATATTTTTCGGCGGTTCTTCCAAAAGTTTTAAAAGAGAGTTTTGTGCCACATCCGTAAACTCTGTTGCGCCAATCACTATATACTTCGTATCTGATTCACTGATGTAAGCCTCAGCAGTAACAAGCTTTGCATGCTCTATTTTAAAATTTTCTTCTATGAATTTTACAACTCTAAAATTTTGCAATCTTTTTTCAAGTTTCTCGATTGTGTCTTCAATATCACTTGCAATAAGAATATGCCCTTTAATCACATCAGGAGCTTGCATCAACTTCTCCAAACATAGCCGCATTTAGCGAAGCATCAAAAAGTTTGTAAAGCTGTAAAAGTTTAATATCTAAGTCTTTATCATAAGATTTCAGCGTAAACGCATTATTAAAATCTTCATCAAAAATCCAAAAATAACTTTCATCTTTTCTTTTGGCTATATCACTCCGTTTATCATCGCCCCTTCCAATATACCAAAAGAAATAGTCATCTTTATAAGAAAGAGAAATCATGTCATCTATTATGTCTATTGTCTCCCCTCCGCTTACATTGTTGTAATGCGTATAAATATTATCAATACTAATAATAGGGATAAGTGGTCTTTCTAAAAGCAGTCCGTTCATAGAACTTAAAATATAGTGTTCAAACCATTTTCGTTTCTCATCGGTAATCAAAATAATAGTCTTGCCATTTAAGATTTGTTCTAATGCAAATGCTGTTGTTTTAGACCATTCAAAGCGGTATTCTTCCAGCCAGCTAAGGCTACCACCCTCTTCTCTTATGGCATCTAAACTCCATTGTGCAAAATCCGGCATCTGATTACTTATTTGTCTAACTCGTAAGTATCATGAAGAGAGCGTACGGCGAGTTCTGCATACTTTTCATCAATCACCATAGAAACTTTTATTTCGGATGTTGAAATCATATTAATATTAATATTTTCGTTTGCCATCGTTGAAAATGCTTGTGCCGCAACGCCTGCATGTGACTTCATGCCAACACCTACGACAGAAACTTTACAAATGTCCTCATTATAAGAATCATCTTTGATTTCACCGCTTTTTACAAATGTATCGACAACAGTTTTTGCATCATGTAAATCACCGACAGGAACCGTAAAGTCAATATTTGTTGTATCATCAATTGCTTTGTTTTGAATTATCATATCCACATTCACTTCTGACTTTGCCAGTGCATTAAAAATATCAGAGGCTATGCCCGGTCTATCGTTAACACCCATTAAAGATATGCGTGCTTGGTTTCTGTCCAATGCTATGCCGCTTACTAGTGGTTTTTCCATAATGTTTTCTTCCTTTGTAATTAGTGTTCCCTCTTCATCACAAAAGCTACTGCGTGTGACTAAATTGACATTTAATTTTTTTGCCAGTTCCACAGAACGGTTTTGTAATACCTTTGCGCCCAAAGATGCAAGCTCAAGCATCTCGTCATACGAAATCTTTTCTAATTTTTTTGCTTTTGGTTCTATGCGTGGGTCTGTTGTAAAAATACCTGTGACATCTGTATAAATTTCACATAAATCAGCCTCTAATGCCCCGGCAATAGCTACGGCTGAGAGGTCACTACCTCCTCGTCCTAGTGTTGTGACATCCCCATCTGAGTTCACACCTTGAAAACCTGCAACAACAATTATTTTACCCTCATTTATAGCACTTTTCATCATCTGAGGATTAATGCGTTCAATACGCGCTTTTGTATGGTGTTTATCCGTCACGATACCGGCTTTACGACCAGTCATAGCAATAGCATCAAGACCCATTTCCTGTAAAGCGATAGAGAGGAGTGCTGCCGTTACTCTTTCTCCAGAACTCAACAACATATCCATGTCCGCACGAGCAGGATTTTGTGAAAAATACTCAGCGAAATCTACAAGTTTATTTGTCTCACCACTCATTGCCGAAACGACAACGACTACATCATTTCCCTCTTTTTTTGTGACTGCCACACGATGAGCTACACTTTGTATACGCTCTAAATCGCCAACACTCGTTCCACCAAATTTTTGAACTATTACCATCTATAACAGCCCCTCTTTTTTAAAATAATTTATGACCTTTTCATACACAGGTTGCTTAAAATGTGCCGTATGATTTAAAAGATTATCTATATTTACGAATTTATAGTTTATAAATTCAGGATGTTTTGTATCAAGATTAATCTTGGCATCTTTTGAGAGCTTCAACAAAAAATATTTTTGTGTTTGTCCCTTGTATGGTTTCATTTTATTTGCAATTTTATCAGGAAAGTCATAAGAAACCCATTCCGGATACTCTGCAATAATCTCAGCTTTATTGGTACCAATCTCTTCTTCCATCTCACGAAAAAGTGCTTCTTTTACTTCTTCACCTTCATCAATACCACCTTGAGGAAACTGCCAAATATCAGTTAAATCATTTCTTTGCGCAATAAAAATATCTTTTTTCATTGGATATTCACTTGAGACTAGTATCATTGCAACATTTGGACGGTATATTTCTTTTCTACTCATATATGCACCTGTATTTAATTATTGCGATTATACAAGAATAGCCATTAAAATAAGTTTATCCGGCTATAATTTTACTATGTTAGTTTATATTCATATTCCTTTTTGCGATTCAAAATGTTCTTATTGTGCTTTTAATTCCTATGTAGATAAGTTTCATCTCAAAAAAAAATACATGCAGGCATTAGAAAAACAGCTCCAGTATGAACTCCTTCGTTTTCAAGCTAAAAAAAACAGCATTGAGACCATTTTTATAGGTGGTGGCACGCCTTCGACTGTAGTACCAGAACTGTACGAAACGCTTTTTAAATTACTCAACCCTTACATCATTGAAGGAGCAGAAATTACGAGTGAGGCCAATCCAAATAGTGCAACAAAAGAGTGGCTGAGTGGAATGAAAAAGCTTGGAGTCAACCGTATCAGCTTTGGCACACAAAGCTTTGACAAAGAAAAACTCAAAATCTTAAACAGAGCACATACTCCGCAAATGTCTATAGATGCCGTGAACAATGCCTCAAACCTTGGCTTTAAAAATATTTCATTAGATTTAATATATGCCACCTTGGGTGATACAAAAGAGTTACTTGTAAAGGACATACAAACAGCATTTTCTTTGCCCATCAATCATATCAGTGCTTATGCCCTTATGATTGAGGAAGGAACAGCTTTTGAAAATCGTCCGTACATGTCAAACGAACAGCTTTCATTGACAAAATGGATTTTTCAAGAAATACAAAAATACGGCTTTAAGCAGTATGAAATAAGTAATTTTGGAAGGTATCAATCTTTGCATAATCTTGGATACTGGCAATATAAAGACTACATTGGTGCCGGTGCTGGTGCCGTTGGTAAATTAGGGCTTAGTAGGTTTTATCCTCAAAAAAATATAGAAAAGTACATAGAAAATCCTCTTGATATTGAAAAAGAGTGCTTGAGTGAGGAAGACAAACTAATGGAACAAATATTTTTAGGACTTCGTTCTTCTGTCGGTATTCATCAAAGTATATTAAATCATGCTCAAATGGCTAAAGCAAAAATTTTACTTGATGAAGACAAAATAGAGCTTAAAAATAATATTTTATACAACAAAGATTACCTTTTATCGGACGAGATTGCACTATTTTTAACTTCTTGAAGATTTTTTAATCATTCTTTAGATAAAATTGCACAATCAATAAAATATGAAGGTTTAACATGTTTGGTATGGGTTTTACAGAACTGCTACTCATAGCAGTTATCGCTATTCTTTTTCTAGGTCCGGATAAGCTCCCTAGTACGATGATTGAAATTGCTAAATTTTTTAAAAATGTCAAAACTACGATAGGAACAGTAAAAGATTCGCTTGAAGAAGAGATGAATTTGAGTGAAATTAAACAAGAAGCACTTGCCTATAAACAAGAGCTTTTAAATGCCACTGAAAGTTTGCACAAAGTAACTGATATTCCGGCACAAGCCAGCGCAAAACTGACGAGTTTGACAGATGATATTTTAAAAGACGACGAAGATATTAAACAGTCACCAAAACAAGCACCAAAAGAACCACAAGAAGTAACTTTTAAAAAGAAAACAAAAAAAGAAAAAATAGATAAAGAAGAAGATAATAAAGATGTTTGATGAATTAAGACCACACCTTGTAGAGCTAAGAAAAAGGCTCGCCATCTCAGCTGCGAGTTTAATCGTAATGTTTTTTGTCATGTTTTACTTTCATGAACCATTATTAACTTGGATGGTACAACCACTCAATGATGCATTAATAACTGTTGGAAAAGTATCAATTCACGCAGCGAATGGAATGATAACAACATCACAAGTCGGAGGTGCATTTTTCGTAGCATTGAAAGTTTCATTTTTTGCAGCGATGTTAGGAGCCCTCCCTATTATACTCTCTCAAATTTGGCTTTTTATTGCTCCGGGATTGTATGCACATGAGAAAAAAATGATTATACCATTTATAGCTGGGGGAACCATCATGTTTCTCGTGGGTGTTCTTTTTGCTTACTATGTCGTCACGCCTTTCGGATTTGACTTTCTCATCACTTTTGGTTCTTTTAAATTTACCCCGCTTATAAACATTGAAGATTATGTCGGCTTTTTTACAAAAATCATGTTTGGTTTCGGTCTTGCTTTTGAACTGCCTGTGTTTGCTTATTTTCTAGCACTTTTAGGACTTGTAGATGATAGACAGATGACATCATTTTTCAAATATGCTATCGTAATCATATTTATAGTAGCAGCACTCTTAACACCACCTGATGTACTGACGCAACTACTTATGGCAGGTCCGCTTGTTATCCTTTATTTGCTTTCTATTTTGATAGTGAAAATGGTAAATCCTGCACCACCTCTTGAAGAAGAAGATGATGATGAAGATGAAGACAATGACGAAGAAGATGAAAGTAATCTCAAAGTTGAACATCATGAAGATTATGATGAGCTTATAGATACTGAGAAAAAAGGTGAGTAACAAAGAGTTACTCACCTCAAGCTATGACTTCACACTTCCCGATGAGCTTATAGCTAGCTACCCTGCCTCACCCCGTGACCATGCCAAACTTTTAGTCTATGATAGAGGGACTGATACTATTACTCATACTTTTTTTTATAATCTTGAACAATTTTTACCCGAAAACTGTGCCTTAATTTTTAATGACACAAAAGTCATAAAAGCAAGACTTTTTGGAAAAAAATCAAGCGGTGGGAAAATTGAACTTCTTATAAACAGAGCTTTAAATGCCCACGACATCAATGTTTATATTCGAGGAAAAATTCAAGTTGCTACAGAAATATTTTTTGATGAAAATCTCATGGCGAAAGTAATGAAGCGCAATGAAGATGGTAGCCGAGAAGTTCATTTTTATCAAAATAACAAACTTTTGCGTTTTGAAGACTTACTCCCAATTATAGATAAAATCGGGCATATTCCTCTGCCTCCTTATATACAAAGAGCCGATGAAGATGAAGATGCAAGTGAGTACCAGAGTGTATTTGCCCGTCAAGAAGGTGCTGTTGCTGCACCGACTGCCTCACTACATTTTACACCGACACAACATGAAAGAATTTGTAAAAATCATAAACATGCTTATATTACCTTACATGTAGGTAGCGGTACATTTAAACCTGTAGAAGCTGACATCATCACACAGCATCCTATGCACTCTGAATATTATGATATTTCACAAGAAGCAAAAATAATTTTAGATTCTGATATACCCATACTCAGTGTTGGTACCACTTCAACAAGAACCATAGAGTTTTATGCAAGACATAAAAACCAGACCAAAGGCGAAGCGAATCTTTTTTTGTACCCAAATAACAAACCATTACGAGTGCACCACCTTTTAACAAATTTCCACCTGCCCAAATCAACACTACTTATGCTAGTCGCATCATTTGTTGGTTTGGAAAAAACACAAGAACTTTATGCAGAAGCCATCAAAGAAAAGTACAGATTTTACTCCTACGGCGATGCTATGCTAATACTTTAAAGAGTACTTTTCTAGCACAAATATACTTTTGCATTATTAATTTCTATTGTTCCGTTGAGTTCTGCTTCAAAAATCTTTGAAGGGTATTTTTTTAACGCTTCATCATATGTCGGGGTTGTTTGACAATACAGTAAAAACTCATCCAAAACTGTTTCTTTACATGTAAGCTCTGCAAACTGTGCAACAAAAGCATCCAAATCATAAATAGCTTTTGCTTTTGTTTTTGCCAACAAATCATTTGTTGCTTCACTCTCCCCTACTCTGTGGGCTAGCACATAAACCTCTTTTCCCATTTTCAATGCATATTCTACACTGTGCATTGTCCCGGAATTAAAATCAGCATAGGTGACAACAAGGACATCACCTAAAGCAACGACTACCTCATTTCTCAGGGGAAAATTGTATTTTTGCGAAGGTGTACCTTTTTGAAACTGACTCAGAACCAAACCACTTTTTTCAATATCTGCAATAATGTTTTTATTGATTGCAGGATAACGCTTGTCAAGCCCTGTTGCAGCAATCATAATAGTGTTGTGTACACCTGCTGCTTTATGAGCAATAGCATCTACTCCTAAAGCACCACCACTTACAATACAAATACCTGCTTGAGAAAGTTTCATTGCAAGTTGATGTGTCAATGTTCTCGCATATTGATTGGGCTTTCTACTCCCGACAATTGCTATTTTCTTTTTATGCAATAAGTCGGTATTGCCTATATAGAAAAGTTCATGCGGGTATTTTTTCATAGCCTCTAATTCGGGTATATGAAAAGGGATTTGTGCAATCATAAACTTAGTATATTTTATTGATTTGAACCAAATCCACTGCTTTGAGAAATTTTTTCGATTCATACAAAGCCTGCAAGGTGTTTTTATACGGATGACCTATAACAATTGCACTGCCATGTGCTTTTGCTACAGCAATGGCTTTTTTAATTTGTTTTAGAATATATGGTTTATCCATATGATGATCCAAAAAGACATCACGCGCAACATATTTTAAACCAAAATTTTTCAATACTTTTGGAGCCATCGTTTTTGCTGTTGTTCGACTGTCTATAAAATGAATATGGTTTGCATTGAGTGCAAAAATCAGTCTATTCATGGCAACTTCATTTGCCGTAAACTTACTCCCCGTATGGTTATTAATGTATCTCACTCTTGGAAATAACTTTTTAATAGTTTTAATTCTAGCAGAAATTTTTTGTTGAGAATCATGTATCCTCAATGTATGTGGTTCTTCTGCACTAAAGTGCATTGCCTCCATCGGCAAATGTACCATATAAAATTTTTCATGCGATGCAAGCTTTGCAGAATTCGGTCTTGCAGCACGCGGTGGTAAAAATGACATAGTGACATTAAGATGCAAACTTTTTATAGCTCGAACCTGAGAAGCAGTCTGCACATCATCTATGATAATCGCTAATTTCGGTTTAGATGTATACACTTCTATTTTTCTCGGTTTTGATTTTGGAGGGTTTGCTAAGGCTTCATCATCAATTTCATGTGCGGCCGAGACATAATTTTTTGTCTCTTTTTTCAAAACTTCTTGCAGTCGTTTGTTCACGCTCACAGGAGGTTTTGGTATTTTAGACATTTTTTTTTCTTTTACGATTACTTTTTCTTTAACTATTGTTTTTATTTTTACATTATTGACACCTAAATAATATCCAACTATTATAGATATCAGAACAAGCGCTATAATCGTTAAATTCCATACTATGTATCTTAGTAAAGGAGAACTACTTTTTTTCTTCTTAGTGGTTTTCTTTCTTTTTGCCATGTACTCTTCATTTTAGTTTAATTTACTGCAACTATATCCTAAAAAAATAAAAATCTTAATTTTATTGCATCTTGCCATTAAAATTGCACAAAAAAAGCATATGTTATTTTTAAGCAAAACTTATGTATAATTCCAAGTTCCTTTCTCTTTGTAATGTCAAAACTGACACTATATTCAGATCCGAAAGGGAAACAAAAGCCTAAAATAAGGCAATACCAAAAGGAGATTATACTATATGAGACACTACGAAAACTTAGTAATCGTAAAACCTACATTTACTGCAGAAGAAATTCAAGCTAGCATCAAAGCTGTTGAAGAAATTATTACTTCAAACGGTGGAGAAATTGCAGCGACAAACGCTATGGGGATGAGAAAATTAGCATACCCAATTAATAAAAACGAGCGTGGATATTACCATGTAATCTATTATTCAGTAGCTCCAGCAGCCATTGTTGAAATTGAGAGACGCTTCCGCATTAACGAAGACCTTTTAAGATTTGTAACAATCAAATATGATACAAACCGTGAAATCAAAGCATGGAATACTTTTGTTGAAAAAGCCAATAAAGCAGTAGAAGTGCCAAAAGCTGAAGCTCCAGTAACAGAAGAAGCTCCAGTAACAGAAGAAGCTCCAAAAACAGAAGAAGCAGTAGCTGAGTAATAGCATTCGCTATAAATTGAAGGAAAACTTATGTTCAATAAAATAATTTTAGTTGGTAACTTAACGCGTGATATCGAACTTAGATACTCTCAAGGTGGAATGGGAATTGCAAAAACTGCAATTGCTACAAGCCGTAAATTTACCAGTAATGGTGAGAAAAAAGAAGAAGTATGTTTTGTAGATATAACATTCTTCGGAAGAAGTGCTGAAGTTGCAAACCAATATCTTCGCAAGGGAAGTAAAATCCTTGTTGAGGGAAGATTACAGTTTGAACAATGGGTTGACCAAAATGGACAAAAAAGATCAAAACATTCTGTTATTGTAGAAACTATGCAAATGCTTGACTCTAAGGGAGATAATGGCGGTAGTAATTATAATGCTCCATCAAATGCTCCAATGGCAAACAGTAACCAAGGTGGCAGCTATAACGCACCTGCTCAAGGAGAACCGCAAGGCTATCAACAGCCACCTGTTCAACAACAGCAGCAGCAAAGTTACCAAGCACCACAGCAACAAAATAGCTACAATAACAATCAAGCAGCATCTCAGAGTCGTGAAATGCCAAGTAGCAACTCTATTCCTGAAATTGATATAGATGAAGATGAAATTCCATTTTAGAAAAAAATAGATACAAAGGGTAATAATATGTCAGAAAAAAGAAAATATAAAAAAAGATATTGTAAATACTGTGAAGCAAAAGTTGACTTCATGGATTATAAAGAAGTAGCAAGTTTGCGTTTTTCATTATCAGAAAGATACAAAATTATGCCACGCCGTTTAACAGGAAACTGTAAACGCCACCAAGATATGATTACAGTAGTAATTAAGCGTGCTCGTGCAGCAGCATTAGTCCCATACACTGTAACTCGTAAGCAAGTTGTAACTGCACCATTTGAAAATCTAAGATAGATTTTCTTGGTGCTTTTGCACCTAAAAACTTCCTCAAAAACCACTTAGGAATATTTATTGCTATACCTTAGATAAAAAGCAATCATATGAAATTAACAACACTCCTTTTACTCTTACTTTGTAACCTTTTATTAGATGCCAAATCATCTGATTTTTCTATTATAATTCACAAGCCTTTTAATGCCGCTCTTGTTGATATAACCCAAAATTATGATGGAACATTAAGTGCACTTGGATTTACTTATGAATTTAAACAAGCGTTACATGTAAACAAAACATATACAGACCCATTTGAATATTTAAAAAGTGTCTCTAATAAATATGGTTCGAAGATGCAGATTCTTACTATCAACAATAAAGCAAAAATTATACAATCAAAAATAATTAATATTACAAAATTCTCTAAACCTGTTTCTTTTGCTAAAACACCTAGTAATGGGTACTTTGTAGGTGGAGATACTATGGATGGTTCAGAACTTTTATTGATGCTTAATGCTCATATGAATCTGATTCATTATCAATACTTTGGTACCAAAAATCACAATAAAACAAATAAACTTATACCTTTAAAAGATGGCGGAGTCTTAGCTATTGGCACATCATTTACATCACGAATGCCTCAGGACAATATTTTTCAAGGCGGTTTGGGAAATGACGACATATGTATTAGCAGATTTACAAAAAATGCACAACTTTTATGGAATAAAAAATATGGTACACAATACGACGATGAGGGGATAGATGCAGCTGAAGCAGATGATGGCTCACTAATTATTCTCAGTGCAACCCACAAAATGGGTAAAACAACTGTTAATATATCAAGATTGACACAAAACGGCGATAAAATATGGCTAAAAGAAATTGCAAATAAAAGTACTACACAGCCCATCTCATTACTAAAATTAAGAGATCATAACTTTGTCATTTCTCTCTCTCAATCTGATACTATGCATAAAAAACAAATACACTTAATAAAATTTGATATTTATAAAAATATATTAATAGACACGCATATAGCAACTACTTATTCGAGCCAACTCAATGATATTGAAGAATTTAGCGATGGTAGTTTGATAGGAGTAGGCTTTGTACAAGATAATGACAACACAGATGCTCTTGCGATGAAAATAAGCGATAAGCTTAAACTCCTTAATCAAGAACATTATGGAAGCAATAACTATGATACATTTAAAAAAGCAACTATTTTAGCAAACACACAAGTCGCCATTGCAGGGATTCATACAGACAAAAACTCAAATGACAATAATATGTGGATACTCAAGCTCAATAAAGACATGAGTATTGCACAAAAAGCAAGCAGTGTCCAATATATTTATAAACAATTATGTACATTATTTCAAAAAGAAATAAAAAATAAAAAATTACTCATCAAAGAAAGTTTAAACATAGAATTTCTTGATAAGAACCTTTATTTTCATACAGGGCAATATCAACTTAATAAGAAACAAAAAAAGTTTTTTACTAAATTTTCTCAAAAACTCATCCCTTTTTTATATGCACATAAAACACAAATAAAGATGCTCGAGATTAATGGACACACTTCAAGCGAATGGCAAAACAGTTCTTTTGCCAATAAATATTTAAATAATGAAGAACTTTCTATGAAACGCTCTTACGAAACATTAAAATCACTTTTTCTTGCACAAAACAAATCAAAACAAAAATATCTTGCTAAAATTTTAAAAGGAAGTGGCATCAATTATAAGAATAAAATTATGATAAATAATAAAGAAGATAAAGAAAAATCAAGAAGAGTAAGTTTAAAAATTATTTTAAACTAACTCTCTCTCCATTAACCACAAGATGGAACTTCACCATCTGATGCATATTTCCACACAAAATCATAAAGGTTATTTATATTTTTTGGTTTCATTTTTTTGATTTTTTTCACACCATGAGGACAAATTTTCATCCATTCTTCTTGAAGTTTTCCATTCTTTTTTAAAGAAGCCCAAGTCCTACGATTATGCTTTATTGCAAAAACTCCACCGTTTTTTACAGCATCTTTTTTGCAAATATGTTTTAGCTTTTTCATATAGACCATTTTTCCACGACTAGCATCCGCCATAGCAGATGTCGCAAATACCGACCCTGCTACTAATGTGACTAATACCAATAAAGTTGTTTTTTTCATATAATTTCCTTTAAAACACTTAAATATGGTACTATTATCTTCATAAATTATAGATTAATCTTATACGCTGATAATAATAATT
>JALSLQ010000074.1 GCA_026988235.1 Sulfurimonas sp. | reverse complement strand
GACAGAGTCTCTTTTCCTTCATACAATCTTCAAAAAAGAGAGGTTCTCTCAATTGCGGATGACTATATAGGATTTGCAAAGAAGAGTCATATGTTTTTTGACAAAATGGAGCATTTTGATTCTTTACATGTAGAGAGAGTGAATGTAATAGAAGGAACAGAAGAAATATACCACTCCAATCAACATATTTTTATGCGTGATGAAGCATCTTTTATGTCGGTCATTGTAGAACATAATGTTTTCAATGAAAAGTGTGTCGGAGCATATTTTGACGAAGAGCCTTCTTTTTTGTATTATGATGGTAAAAATGTTGTAAGAGTTGTCCCTCCAAAAGCTTTTGATGGCAAAAACATTATAGAAGATATCAAAAACCTCAGAGAGGGTTCCGACAGGCTTGTTGTAAATTTAGAAAAAAATATGCCTCAGATTTATGAAAAACTGGTGAGACTCCAAGAGAGAGAAGATGTGAAACTTTTTGAAGCAGTTGCCATTTTACTGGGTATAAAAGATGAGTCTATGCGGGGTGTAGTTAATGAGGCTATGAAGTTTGTAGGCAAGGGCGGCATTCAAATTGATACACATGTCAGTGACAACCGTTTTGACCATGCGGCATTTCTTTCAAGTATCATCTCTTATCAGCTGGCGGATGTGAGTACTTCAATACTTGCATACTCTATTTTTGAGAGTTTTGGTGACTACTTTAATGACATTTTACAAGAACTGAAATCCAAAACAAAAGCAACACAGATTATTTTATGTGGAACACATTTTTCAAATCAGTCACTCTTTTCAAGAATGCAAAGAAACCTTAAAATGTCTCCTCCTCTTATGAATAAGAGTTATCCAATAGGCAAGGAGAATGCTGTTGTCGGCGGAGTCTATTTATAGAAAAAAGATATATATCAGTGGTATTGTCCAAGGCGTCGGTTTTCGACCATTTATCTATGCCTTAGCTAATAAACACAAGTTGCGTGGGTTTGTTTTTAATGATGGCAATGGAGTTGTTATTGAAGTACAGGGGGAGAATGAGACTGTTTTCAAATTTATTAAAGAGATAGATTTATCAGCGCCACCTTTGAGTAGAATAGATACGCTTAACATCGAAGATATAAAACTAAAAACTGATGATGATTTTACCATTATAGAATCCCAAGACACTTCTCTTTCTACTATGCTGAGCCCCGATATGACACTTTGTAATGATTGCAAGCGTGAAATGTTTGATAAAAAAAACCGCCGTTACATGTATCCATTTATAAATTGTATCAATTGTGGACCGAGATATACTATTATAAAAAAACTCCCGTATGATAGAAAAAATACATCAATGCAAAATTTTGCTATGTGTGACAAGTGTAAAGCAGAGTATGAAGATCCGACAAACCGTCGCTATCATGCACAGCCAATTTCTTGTTATGACTGTGGACCAAAGTTAGAATTTATATCTTTGATGGAAGTATGTCAGGCTCAGGACAATGAAGCTGTAGAGAAAATATGTGATTGTATAAAATCCGGCAAAACAGTGGCTATCAAAGGATTGGGTGGTTTTCATCTTGTGTGTGATGCAAGAAATGAAGAAGCGGTTATGCTTTTGAGAATAAACAAGCATAGGCTAACAAAACCATTGGCTGTAATGTTTGAAAATATGCAGTCTCTACAAAAAGTTTGTAAAATTGCAAAGAGTGAAAAAGAACTCATAGTTTCAAAAGAACGACCCATTGTTTTGGTAAAAAAGAAAAAACAGCAACAGATATTATGTAAATATATTGCTCCAAATATAGACAGAGTAGGTGTGTTTCTTCCTTATACACCCTTACATGAATTGATTTTAAAAAAACTTAAATTTCCAATAGTAGCTACAAGTGCAAATTTAAGTGACGAACCGATTATTCAAGATCAAAAAGAGCTTTTTAAGAAACTGCCCCTTGTTGTGGAGGTGTCACTCAACCATAATCGTGAGATAATTAACGGGTGTGATGACAGTGTTATGATGCAGGTTGCAAATCAAAATATAACATTACGATTGGCACGGGGTTTTGCCCCACTGAGTTTTGTAACAAAGATACAAAAGAGTAAAAAAATTCTGGCACTCGGTGCGCAGCAAAAAAGCACTATTACTTTGGCTTTTGAGGGAAATATTATTATTTCACCCTATATTGGGGATTTAAATACAGTTGGTTCTATGGAGTATTTCAGACAAACTGTGCAAACTTTTCAAAGGCTGTATAACTTTAAACCTGACATTATTGTATGTGATAAACATCCAAGATATGAAACAACAAAATGGGCTAAAGAGTACATACAAAATCATCCCTCATGTGAACTTATGCAGGTACAGCATCATTACGCACATGCTTTGAGTACAATGGCAGAGTATGCGTTGGATGAAGAGGTTTTGGCATTTTGTTTTGACGGCACAGGTTTTGGAGATGATGGAAAGTTATGGGGTGGTGAAGTCCTTTTGGCAACAGCTCATAAATATAAAAGAGTTTACCATTTAGAAGAATTTGCCTTGATAGGTGGTGAAAAAGCAATCAAAGAACCAAGAAGAGTTGCGCTTTCACTTCTATTTGAGATTTTTTCACTTGATGAAATATATGAAATGCAAAATGATTTTGTATCCTCTTTTGATAAAAATGAGATACAAACACTCCATCTTATGCAAAAAAGAGGTATAAACTCTGTAAAAACTACTTCAGTAGGAAGACTTTTTGATGCGGTATATGCTTTGTGTGGTTTTTTTGAACCTTTGCAATATGAGGGAGAAAGTGGTATGATTATGGAGCGTCTCTCTTGTGAATTTAGAACAAAACGGAAGTATAAATTTACCTTATACAATGATGTTATCTGTTGTCAAAACCTTATAAAAAGTATAGTGAATGAAACTAAAAAAGAGCTGATACCGGCAAAATTTATGAATACACTTGCAGAGATGATATTGCAAATAAGCCTACAATACAAAAACAAGAGAGTGATACTCAGCGGAGGTGTTTTTCAAAACAGTTATCTGCTAGAGAAGGTAGTTGTACTGTTGACAAAAAATAATATCAAGTATAGTGTTGCATCAAAAGTACCTATCAATGATGGTGGTATATCATTGGGTCAAGCATATTATGCATTACATCAAAATAATTAAACCAAGGAAAATTATGAATAAAAAAGTAGCACTTATTGGAAGTGGAAATGTATTTTTTAAGGATGAGGGAATAGGACTTTATGCTGGAAAATTTTTAAAAGAAAACTTTGATTTTGAACCAGCAGTTGAAATTATTGATGGGGGAACACTGGGGTTCAAATTGATGCATCTTTTGCAAGAATTTGATGAAGTTGTCATTGTAAATACAGCCTCTGATGATACGAAAAAAACTGGAACCATCACTGTAAAAAGCAGTGATGAATTTTTAGATGGAGACCTTATTAAAAAAACTGCCAATGAAGTTGAAATTGCTGAAATGCTGCAAATTTGTTCTATGAGTGAATCTATGGCAGAGACAACTGTCATCAGTATCGTCCCCGAGGATATTATATCGGTGGAAGTAGCACTGAGTGAGGCACTTCAAGAGCATTGGGAAAGTTATATTAGTGTGATTTTACAGATGCTGAAAAATATGGGAATAGTTGTGAAAGAAAAAGAAAAGAGATGCTCTCTTAAGACGATTTTGCATATTTTTGCAAATCCAAGTATAGAACATAATCGTGGTTTTTAATTGGATTCATGTAATTCCTCTTCGTGGATTTTTAAACGCTTCAATAATTTTTTCAACACAAACTGTATATTCTCGCTTAAGGGATAGTATGCCCTCTTTTTCCAAAATAGAGATAATTGTATCAATGTATTGATGAAAAACAGTGTGCATTATATCGCTGAGTCCGATGCAAACATCAATTTTTTGCGGTACTATACCGATTATACTTGATTTTGGTATTTTTTTGTCCATCAACTCTAAAATATCAAAACACTGCAACACGCCTATCTCATGTGCTCCACCGGAATTAAGTCCATAACCTGTAAGTTCATATGAAGGTATATGATAGATACTTCCGGGTTTGTCATCTATTTCGATGGCATCAAGGATGATGACATGTTGATACTCCATAAAAAGATTTAATAGGTTTATTCCCTCAACGCCGCCATTGACAATATCTATCTGTGGGAAAAATGTATAATTTTCTTCTAGATATTGTGAAGCATAGATAGCTATACCATCATCAAGTTCTAAAATATTTCCTACACTGAGTAATGCTAGTTGTTTCATATCTGCTCTTTAAAATAGTTTTGTATCAAAAGGTTCATCGCTTCTTCTTTTGAATAGTTAAATTTAAACTCAAACTCTTTGAGGTAGTAGGCAAAATATTCATTGGAGATTCCTTTATAGAAGGTAATATTTGTTTCAAAATACTCCCAAAATTTTACTATTCTATTGTAATGCTTAGAGATTTTGATAATCCTGCTTTGCCGCTTAAATTTGTTAAGTTCTTCAATATATACCTCTTCAATTTGATCTTGTAAAAACTGTGCTTTGTATTTTTGTAAAGAGGGCATCAAAATGGTGTAAATGTAGCCTTCATAATCAAAAGTCAAAAAATTATAGGCATCAAAAAGTGCATTTTTTTGATTTTTTTTTGATTTTTCTATATAAAAATACTCTTCATACTCAACGCTTTTTTCTCTGATCTTTTCATAATGTTCTTCTGAAACAGCTGCACATAAAAGACGAAAATCATGATAATAGTTTTTGGTTGAAATGTAGGAAATATTGTAAAGTTTAGAGGCTTCAAGAGCACTGATATTACGGATAAAACACTCCATTAAAAAGAGTATTTTATTGACTCTGGCGCAAGAGTATTTTTTTTTGCAATAGGAGCATTTTAAGTTGTTTGTCACTGTTTTGTAAACATAGTGTTTGCAATAAAGACACTCTTGTTGCCAGTACATTATGAAAGTGCTCCTTTTTTAAAAATGTAGATGATAATGAGAATGCATGAAATCTTTTTTATGCCTGTGTTTGTGTTTGTGGATAAGATTTGCTTTTTGCAGTATTTCCAAATCTCCAAAGAGCTTTTCAATATCTCCGTCATATACAATTGTATGCTTTTCATCAAGTACAACAGCTCTGTTGCTTACCTCGTATGCGATACTCAAGTCATGTGTTGCGACAATGACTGTTGTCTCAATATCGAGCATAAGATCAACAAACCAACCGGTAGTTCTTGGATCCATGGCAGCTGTAGGTTCATCCAAGAGTAAAATTTCCGGTTCATAAACCAAAATGGAAGCAAGAACAACTTTTTGCTTTTCACCGCCGCTGAGTTCAAGCGGATTTTTATGTAAAAGGTGTGCTATGCCAAATTTTTCACTCACTTGTAATACTTTTTCTTCAATGCCTTCTTCATCAAATTCACGTAAAGAAAAAGCTATTTCGTCTTTTACTGTGGGATTGAAAATCATGCTTTCGGGATTTTGAAAAAGGATGCCTACCTTTTTTCTAAAATCCTTATCAATATTTTTTTTGATAATCTTTTTTGTATGAAAAAGATACTCCCCTTTTTTTGGAAAATACAGAGCAGCTAAAATTCTTAAAAGAGTTGATTTTCCGCTTCCGTTACTTCCTAAAAGTACAACTTTTTCACCTTTGTTGATTGTGAGTGAAATATCATTTAAAACTTTTTTGTCTTCATACGAAAAATCTATATTTTGCAGTGTTATCAAAAAAATCCCCTTGCTTTCATTGCTAATGTTCTCTCTTTTGAATCTTGAAGCGCTTTGGAGAAGAAAAATTCAAACACTCTGAGAATAAATTTTTTCTCTCTTGATTGTAGCTTTTTTATGACTCTTGCTTTATATGCAAGTTTAAAATCTTCATAGGTTTTTTTATAAGATATGATTTGAGAAAGTGTAATCATTAATAAAAAACTTAAATCTTTAGAAAAAGAAAAAAATTCCACCATATTAATTTTGTGAAAAAAATAAAATACAAAATATGTTAGCGTAAAAACTTTAAGATTGATGTAAAGTATATAATGATAAGGGTCAATCCCTTGAAAAAGTGCAACAGTCAAATATCCAAGAGAGATACTTCCGTTGAAAAACAGAAGAGACTGTAGTGTTTTTTTTGTAATATACACTACTTTTTTATACGAAACAAGAAGCAATACAGATAAAAACAAAGCTATAAAAGCCATCTCTTTCAATGAAAGAATCAGCAAAAGAGATGCAATAAAAAAGAGTCTATGCAGAACCATGATTATCCTGTTTTTTGGCTATAATTTTTGTCAAAATATAAAAAATTCCATATATTAAGGCTAAACCAAGTAAGGCAGAAAGATAGTAACTTACTACATGACTAAGTCCATTTATGGAGTAATTTGCAATTGGCGACTCTATAGTATGCGCATTTTTTATTCCATTTGGTATGAAACCCAGTATTTTCTGGTAATAATTCTCTTCCCATTCTCCCCATGCAGGATTTTCACTCAAAAGACCAAGAGGAACGGCTACAATTAAAAGAGACAACACCATATAAAGCTTACTTTTCATAAGAGAACTCCCTGTTTTTTTCTTGTAAGTAGTTATAAATCAGTTTTGTGAAAATACCTTCAACAATCCCAAAAAAGAGCATATGTGAACCGACTATCGCCACCATAGTTGTCTTTAAACCAAAAGGAAAATAGAGTGGCTGTCCATTATGCGTCCAAAATATTGGCTGTATACCAAGTGCAAGTGCCACAACAAACGAAGAACTCACAAGACCAACCCATCCTGCTAAAAATGGTGCAAGTTTTTTGTTTTTTACCAGTTTAAAAACAAAATAAGCACTAAATGAGCCTACAAATGCCATAGAAAGAGCATTGAGTGCATATGCTGAGATGCCTCCATCACCAAATACTACAGCCTGAATAAGCAGTACCAAACTAACCGAAACAAAACCTACCCATGGTCCAAATAAAATAGCAATAAGTGCAGCACCGACAGCATGTCCGCTTGTTCCGCCTGGGATAGGAATATTAAACATCATAATAATAAAACTCATTGCACTGAGTGCTCCTATAAGAGGAAGTGTCTCTTCATTGAGTTTTTCTTTGAGCTTTTTGAGTCCATAAATCCAAAGGGGCAGAGCAACAGCATAGGTTGTTATGACTGTAGTCGGAGATATGTAGCCATCTGGTATATGCATAATTTTTCCTTTCAAATATTATTGTATCTCTAATTGTATAGATTTTAAATGATGCTGAGATAAAAAAGAGACATTCTTATATAGTTTTGGAACCAAAAATGAATATTTATTCAGAAAAGTTCCAAAACTATATAAGAAATAAGTAAATTTACCTTTTTTTTATTATTATTCAAATAAACTTTATAAAAATTTGTTTGAGGAAAAAATATGTGCGCAGATTGCGGATGCTCAATAGCAGGAAAAGAACACACTCACGATCACAGTCATTCACATGACCATCAAGCAGCACATGAAACTTTGCATCATAATCCACAGCTTAATGATTCTAAAACGATTAGTGTCATTACAAAAATTTTAGATAAAAACAATCATGAAGCAGGACATAACCGTGCCCATTTTGATAAACACAATGTTTTGAGTATCAATCTGATGAGTAGCCCTGGAAGTGGTAAAACAACACTTTTGGAAAACATGGCTGAGATGGCTGCTTTTAAGTTTGGTGTGATTGAGGGAGATCTTGAAACAAACAGGGATGCTGAGCGCATTAAAGCCAAAGGAATACCTGCATATCAGATTCAAACAGGAAGTGCATGCCATTTGGATGCTTTTATGGTGCATAAAGGGCTTCATGACATGCCACTTGAAGAGATTGATATCTGTTTTATAGAAAATGTCGGCAACCTTGTCTGTCCTGCTTCGTATGATGTTGGAGCGCATCTTAATATTGTACTTGTTTCGGTTCCTGAGGGGAGTGACAAAATAGAAAAATATCCTGTAATGTTTCGTCAGGCTGATTTGATACTTATTACAAAAATGGATCTGCTCGAACATTTTGACTATGATGTGGAGCACGAAAAAAATGAAGCAAGAAAAATCAAGCCAAATGTGGATATTTTGGAAGTCAATATCAAAGACAAAGCTTCTATCCAAAGAGTAATTGAATGGATAGAGTTTAAAAGAAAGATGAGAGGTTAATATGTGTTTATCAATACCAAGCAAAGTAGTAAAGATAGACAAAGAGCGTAATGTTGCTGTTGTTGACACTATGGGTGTCACAAGAGAGGCAGGATTAGAGCTTATGGAAGAAGATGATGTGCAGATTGGCGATTATGTTTTGTTGCATATCGGTTTTATTATGAATAAAATTGACGAAGAAGACGCTTTGGAATCACTTAAGGTCTATAACGAGATTTTGGAAAAGCTTGATGAAGAAGAACGGCGATCTTTAGTTGAAGAGGATGATAACTGTCCAAACAGAGGTGCATAAATGAGCCAGCTCCAATTAAAAGATTTGTATGACGGTTTTCGAAATCCTGAAGTTATTGAGGGATTTGCAAAGCTGATAAACGAAGAGGCAAAAAAACTCCCCAAACCTATCAACATTATGGAAGTTTGTGGCGGGCATACACACTCTATCATGAAGTTCGGCCTGCCACAACTCTTACCTGATAATATAAACTTTATTCATGGTCCTGGATGTCCTGTATGTATTATGCCAAAGGAGAGAATTGACCATGCCTACATATTAGCAGAGCTTGATGACACGATTTTGGTAACGCTTGGTGACATGATAAAAGTACCGGGAAGCCATGGCAGTCTGCAAGATGCCAGAGCGAAGGGTGCTGATGTGCGCTTTGTATATTCTCCTCTTGATACTCTTAAAATTGCCAAAGAAAATCCTGATAAAAAAATAATTTTTTTCGCCATCGGTTTTGAAACAACAACTCCCATGACAACGTCACTTATAGATATTGTGATAAAAAAAGAGATTAAAAATATATTTTTTCATATTAACCATGTTACTGTTCCTGAAGTTATGGTTGAGCTTATAGACAGCAGAGACGAACATGTAGACAGTTACAACAACAGAATTGATGCCTTTTTGGGGCCTTCACATGTAAGCGTTATAACGGGAAGCAAAATTTACGAAAAATTTCCAAAAGAGTATAACAGACCTGTAGTTGTTGCAGGATTTGAACCTGTGGATATTATGGAAGCTATTTTAATGATAGTCAGACAGTTCAATGAAGGCAGATGTGAACTCGAAGTTGAATATAAACGGCTTGTCTCGTATGACGGAAACAAAAAAGCACAGGCACTTATAGCAAAATATTTTGAAAAAGCCTCCCTTTTTAAATGGCGAGGACTTGGTAATGTGCCCCAGAGCGGATACAGACTGAAAGAAGAGTTTTCTTTTCTTGATGCGGAACATATTTATGCCGATATTTTACCAAAAGAGGAGATAGAAGATCACAAGCTTTGTATCTGTGGTGACATACTGCGAGGAATGGCAAAGCCAAATGAATGTACAATATTTGGCACTGCATGCAAACCGCAAACACCGCTTGGAAGCTGTATGGTAAGCAGTGAAGGTGCCTGTGCAGCGTATTATAAATATGGGAATCTTTTAAAGTAAAGGTGATAAATACAATGAAGTACGCATTTATATTTTTTTTTTATAGCAGGTATGAAAATTTTTGCCTGTAGTGGAGATTGTATTGTTTGTCACCCCACACTTGTTGATAAAAAAGGAAAGATGGATAAAAATCATCAAATTTTACAAAGATGCAAATCATGTCATCATGATGGAAGCAAGATTGTTCTTCTTGACGCAAACAGTAGCAATGTACACTTTAAAATTGTAAAAATACAAACTTTAAAAGAAAATTCTCATACAGAATGTGGTAATGACTGTTGGCAGTGTCATGATATTAAAAAAGTAAGCCAAATCAATATACCAGAACATAAACATTTGCAAAAATGCATAGAGTGTCATCTTAAGCTTGATAAAAATTTACTTGAATTTGATTTACCAAAAGATAATGAAACCTTACAAGATGTTTTAAAAATATAAAGGTCACACAATGAACAAACAAATTACACTGGCTATGGGAAATGGCGGAGAAGAGAACAACGAACTCATCTCCAAGATTTTTTACAAAGCATTTAAAAATGATATATTACAAAAAAGTGAAGATGCAGCGGTGATACATGGCGGTGCGCTTGCGTTTTCAACAGACAGTTTTACGGTAAGTCCTCTTTTTTTCCCGGGAGCAGATATAGGAAAACTGGCAGTATGTGGTACATGTAATGATCTTGCTATGATGGGTGCAAAGCCGAAGTATCTTACATGCAGTGTCATTATAGAGGAAGGGTTTTCTACTCGTGAACTTGAAAAAATAGTTCGCAGTATGAAAAAAGAGCTTGAGGTCAATGATGCTATTGTTGTAAGTGGTGATACAAAAGTTGTGCCGCGTGGAAGTGTTGACAAGATTTTTATCAATACAACAGGAATAGGAGAGATCCAAAAAAAAGGTATCAGCTCTAACAATATCAAAACAGATGATGTTATTTTGGTAAGTCGTGATATAGGAAGGCATGGGGCAACGATCTTTGTTGCCCGTGAAGGGATAGAACTCTCAACAACATTAGAGAGCGATTGTGCCTCACTTACTCATCAGGTACAGGCTTTACTTGAAGCAGGTGTGAGAGTAACTGCTATGCGGGATGCTACAAGAGGTGGTGTGAGTGCAGTACTTAATGAGTGGGCAAAACAATCTAAGATTTGCATAGAAGTTGAAGAAGAGAGTATCCCTGTTTCGCAAGAAGTGTATGGAATATGCGAGATGTTAGGTTTTGAAGCATTGAATTTGGCAAATGAAGGTACTTTTATTTTGGCAGTTAAAAAAGAGGATGAACAAAAAGCACTTGACATACTGCATGGTTTTGAAAATTCCAAAAATGCTGTTAAAATTGCCAATGTGAGTGAACAATATAATCAAAAAGTTATATTGTTAAGCTCGTATGGAACAAAAAGATTTTTAGATACACCTACAGGGGAACTTTTACCCCGTATTTGTTAAATTATTTTAAAAATAATTTTTTGAGGAAAGAAATATGTCTTTAATTATGTATAAGAGTATAGTAGAAGTTAGCAGATGAGTAGAAAAAAGAAAGTTATTATTCTTGGTGGTGGCTATGGTGGTATCAAAGCATTAGAAACATTGGCAAACAATGAAAACATTGAAGTGACACTAATAGATAAAAACCGCTATCATTATCTCCAAACAGAAAGTTATAATTTTATTGCATTAAACAGTTCTCTGAATGATATTATCATCCCTTTGGACACCCTTGTCAAAGGGATAGATAAGAATTTTTGTTTTATTCAAGATGAAGTTGTCAATGTAACTACACATCAGGTTACATGTAAAGAGGGTGAGCACCCCTTTGACTATCTCATTATAGCAGTGGGCGTGAAAACACTTTTACCCTCCATCTTTCATAATGATCATCTTTTTGAAGTGAAAAACCTCTCTAATGCCTTGCATTTGAAACACTCTTTTGAAGATACCATTGTAAAACATCTCAAAAAAGAGAAAAAAAATACAAACATAGTTGTTGTCGGTGGTGGTTCAAGCGGTGTTGAGATTGCTGCTGAGATGCAAAACTATCTCTTAAAATCCAATTTGGCTTGCGAGATACAAATCTCTTTGATTGCAGATGCTTTTTTGGGTGAACTTGATGAGCATTCCAGAAAAAAAGCACTGCAAACTTTACAAAACAGTGGCATACGCATTGTCCAAAAAATGGTACAAAAAGTTGAGCCAAACTGCCTCTATCTTGAGGATGAAGTAATTGAGTTTGATTTTGGGGTTGTAGCCATTGGGTTGGAGGCAAGTGAGTTTATAAAAAATCTTGACTTTGCAAAAGAGAAACATCTTTTAAAGGTTGATGAGTATTTACGCGCAGAGGAGCATATATTTGCTATTGGGGATTGTGCATTTTTAAAAGACAAAACAGGGAAACCGTTATCACAAACTGCACAAACAGCAGAACAAAGCGGAGTTATTGCTGCAAAAAACATTCTTCGTGCAATCCAAGAAAAACCGCTAATAAAAGCGAATATAAAAATCTACGGCCTAGCCATAGCCCTTGGAGGAAAATTTGCCATTGCAACAGCATCGTTTGTCAAAGTAGATGGAATACTCGGCTACTTGGGAAAAAAAGCGATAGAACAGTTTTACAAGATTCCGCTTAAGCTTAAATTATAAGAATATTTGACTATAGATAATATATTAGCTATAATAGTATAAAAATAGACAAAGTAGATAATATGTTATCCTTTTTAGAAAAAACTCCATTCGAAATGCTAGAGGCACTAAAAACAAAATTTAGAGCCAAAAGAAAAGCTTTAAAACTAACTCAAAAACAACTTTCAATAAAAAGCGATGTGAGCTTAGGCTCTATAAAACGCTTTGAGTCCTCTGGTCAAATTTCTTTGGAATCACTTTTGAAGTTGGCTTTGGTTTTGGAATGTTTGGGTGATTTTGAGGGGGTTTGTTGTGAGGTGGAGGAGATGCCAAAGAGTATAGGGGAGATTATAAATGAGAATAAGTAAATTAAAAGTTTTATATAACAAAATCTCTATCGGAACCATAGCTCAAAAAAATAACAAAATCTACTTTGAATATGATAAAGAGTTCTTAAAAACAGGCATAGAATTAAGCCCCTACAAACTCCCACTTAAAGCAGGTGTGCAACGCTGTGATGATGACATATTTGAAGGGCTTTGGGGTATATTTGCTGACTCTTTGCCTGATGGGTGGGGTCGGCTTTTGATGGATAGGCATTTGATAAGGCTTGGGTTTAATCCTAAAAGCTTAACGCCTCTTGACAGGCTCTCTTATGTGGGTGAGTATGGTATGGGGGCATTGAGGTATGAGCCTGTGAAAGAGATGGATGAACCTATTGGAGAGATAATTTTGGATAGCTTGGCACAAAGTTCTGAGGCTATTTTGGAAGGCTCGAGTGAAACTATGCTTGATGAACTTTTGGCTTTAAGTGGTTCTTCTGCTGGGGCAAGACCTAAAGTATTGGTGCAACTAAGCGATGATAAAAAAGAGATTATGCATGGCAGACAAAAGTTAAAAGATGGCTTTTCTCATTATATGATAAAGTTTTCAAACTCTCTTGATGGCAGAGAGAGTGGGGCTGTTGAGTATGCTTACTCACTTATGGCGAAAGAAGCAGGGATTGAAATGCCACAAACTGCTTTGATAGAAGGAAAATATGGGAGATATTTTGCAATAGAGAGGTTTGACAGAGTAGGAGATGAACGGATGCATATGCACTCTGTTGCAGGGCTTGTTCATGCTGATTTTAGATTCCCTGCACTTGATTATGATGATTTGATGCGATTAACACTGCATTTGACCAAAAGTTATGAAGATGTGCGAAAGATGTTTCGTTTAGCATGTTTTAATCTTTTTACACACAATCGTGATGACCATGCTAAAAACTTCTCATTTTTGATGGATGACAATGGTATGTGGAGCTTGTCTCCTGCTTATGATTTGACATTTTCTTATGGTGTTGGAGCTGAACATAGTACAATGTATGGAGGAGAAGGAAAAAATCCAACTTCTGTACATCTTTTGGAATTAGCAAAGAAATTTAATATAAAAGAAGCAAAGGAAATAATAGTAGAAGTAAAAGAAGTAGCGGCAGGTTTTGAAAAGATAGCTATCGAACTTGATATATCCAAGAGAGTGGTAAGCTCTATAACCAAAAGGTTTATTTAATGAAAATCTCTCTTCTTGTTAGTGCATTTAACTCCTTGACACAAGTAGCGTATACCTACTTTAAAGATAGAAGATACAGTGTTGATGTGGTGTTTGCCATTAATGAAAAACAGATTATGGATGAGGTTTTTCGCTTTAACCCCGATTTTATTTTGTGTCCGTTTTTAAAGAAGTTTGTGCCAAAAGAGATCTATGAAAATATTGATACTTATATTGTTCATCCCGGAGTTTTGGGTGACAGGGGAGCGTATGCACTTGATAATGCTATCAGGACTCATAAAAAGGAGTGGGGTGTTACCATCCTCAAAGCCAATGGAGAATTTGACAGTGGCGATGTTGTTATGACACAAAATTTTCAGATGCGCGCGTCTTACAAAGCAAGTCTCTACAGAAATGAAGTTGTAACAACTTTTTATAGTATGTTTGATACTTTTTTAGAAAATATACAAAGCAAAAAGTTTACATCGCAGCCAAATGGTACGATACATCAAGCTTTGTTCCAAAAAGAGAGAGCAATTAATTGGCAAAAAGATACAACACAAGAGATTATTCGTAAGATATATATGAGTGATTCTCATCCTGGAGTAAAAGATAAAATTTTGGGAGTGGAGTGTTATTTGTATGGGGCACACACAGAGGAAAAACTCAAAGGCAAACCAAAAGAGATACTTGCCAAACGAGACGGTGCGATTTGTTTGGGGACTGTTGATGGTGCAGTTTGGATTACGCACTTAAAAGAGCCTCATCGCTTTAAACTGCCAGCCACTTATGTACTTAAAGAGCGACTCAAAGGGGTTAAAGAGGAGAGACTTCCTCTTATTTTTGACAAAAGATATGCGACATTTTATGAGATAAGCTGCGACATACAAGGGGATGTGGCGTATCTCTCTTTTAATTTTCATAACGGTGCTTTTAGCAGTGACAAGTGTATGAAATTAAAATATGCTTTTGAGTATATCAAAGAGCAGGTAAAAGTTGTTGTGCTTATGGGTGGAGAGGATTTTTTCAGCAATGGTATTCATCTTAATATCTTGGAAGACAGTAAAAAAAACGGTGAAGACGGCTGGAGCAATATTAATGCTATGAATGACTTGGTAAAAAGTGTTCTCTTAGCTGATGATGTTATTACTGTAGCCTCTCTTGGCAAAAATGCAGGAGCAGGCGGTGTGTTTTTGGCACTTGTCTGTGATTATGTTGTATCAAAAGAAGGAGTTGTTCTTAATCCCCACTATAAAACATTGGGTCTGAGTGGCAGTGAGTATCACACTTATACCTTACCAAAGAGGGTTGGCGAGGAGAATGCAAAGAAAATTTTAGAAGAGTGTCTGCCTTTGAGTGCAGGCAAAGCAAAAGAGATAGGGCTGGTAGACAAACTTTTTGCTCATGAAGAGTATAAAAAAGAGCTTGAAAATTTTTGCTTAGAACTTATTTGTGATGAGGAAAAACTGGAAGGTTTTTTATGGGATAAAGAGGATTATATAGAATTACACAAAAAGCAGATAGAGTATCATCGTGAGAAAGAGATAGCAGTGATGTATCCAGAATTTTGGGATGAAGAGAGCTCTTTTCATAAAAAACGCTATGAATTTGTCTATAAAATCTGCTCTTTAGAAACACCACAGCGACTAAAAGCTACAATAACGAATAATCATTCAGGAAAAGTAAATGCATGAATACAGTGTAGTCCAAGCACTTTTGGAACAGATTGAAAACATTGCCGAAGAAAATGAAGCAACTAAAGTAACAAAAATCATTGTAAAAATCGGCGTAATGAGCGGTATAGAAGCGCACCTTCTTGAGGTTGCGTTTAATACTTTTAAGGAAAAGACCATCGCAGACGGAGCGGAGTTTGTCATAAATATTCAGCCGCTTACCATAAAGTGCAACAGTTGTGAAGAAGTCAGTGAACTCGAAAAAATTCACTACTGCTGTCAGGCATGTGGTTCAATTGATGTAAATGTAATAGACGGGGAAGAGATGTTCCTTATGAGTTTGGAAATGGAGTAGAGATGCAAGAGTATTGGGAAGCGTATATGAAGCCTATAGAAGGGCATGTGGCGATGATGTTATTTAATGCAGGTGTGGCGGATAATGTGCCAGATGATAAATACATGTATGTAGGATTTGTCAAAGTAAAACTGAACAATCCAAAAGAAGACGGTTTGGTCTCACAAGAAGAGGGTGACGATGTCGGCTTTATAGAAGACAGGCTTGAGATGGAGTCTCTGCGGTATCGTAACGGAAAATATATCGGGCGAATTATCACACAAGGTGAAGTCAATTTCATTTATGCTTTGAAGATGGATTTTGAGTGGCAAAATACTGTAGAAGATGCGATGAAACACTTTGGTGAATACCGTTATGAGTTTGGTTCCCGTATAGATACTGAGTGGGAGGTGTATCAAAAACTTCTCTTTCCGAACATAAAAGAGTGGCAAATCATTACAAATCATCATGCCTGTGACAATCTCAAAGAACAAGGCGATAACCTTCATCAGACAAGGGCAATTGAGCATAAAAGCTACTTTACATGTAATGAGGACAGAGAAGCATTTGTAGCAAAAATTCAAGAGATGGGCTTTAAGGAACAAAAAAGAAGTGAAGTTCCTTTTCGAAATGAAACAATGTACGGTGTTTCATTTTACAGAATGGATAAGCCTTTTTATTATGATATAGATGCATTGACGATGGAACTTATAGACATAAGTGAAGCCTGTAACGGAAAATATGACGGATGGGAATGTTCTCTGGTAAAAAAAGTATGGCACACCATAAAAATAGAGTAATGTTGATTTTTTATGGAACGCGGACTTTCAAATGCTAAAGCATGACTTGTGAGAAAAACTAATTTTTTTTCTTCAATCCGGACTGAGAGTGGCAAGAGTATTGCAACAGCCGGCACTAAAGTCGCCACATTCAAATTAAGTTAACAATGATACAAATAGTAACACTTTTTTAAATATTATGCCACAGTAATATCTTGTTTTTGATTAAAATTCTCATCATATTGTCGGATAAGGAGACAACCTCATAGAGTGCCAATGCCTCATTAGAATGGTTTTAACTAATGTCACATAATATTTGAAAGCTTCCAAGAGAGTGTCTTTTTACTATGCTAGTCAATGATAGCAGAAAGATGGACAAACCCTGTCCCAAGTTTTATATAGATGATATCGGTACTCCAAACTTGATTCACTTTTTCAACAAAAATACGCCATGCATAATTCCTAAAATCTTTTAGAAGGTACGAATATTTATTGGCTGTAGTTGTGTTTGGCTTCGGATAAAGGGGTTATGTCCCCATATACTTCATCTCTTTTTTAACAAGTTTTTTGCCTACATTATATCCATCTCTTTGAAGTTGCTTTGTCATTCTTGTAGACCCCGTATGATGGAAAATCCGAATAGATATTATTTATGGCATTAAGGATATCAATATTTTCTGGTGATGCAAATGGTTTAACAGGTGTATAGTAAAGTGTTGACTTACTGATTTGTAATAACTTACACTGTTTATTTAACGAAATATCAAGCTTGGTATCAATCATAGTTCTTCTCTCTTTAGAACGAAAAACATATGAGAGCCAAGCTGACGAGCTTTCCCTCAAGAAACTCCTCTCAGCAAGTTTTTTGCAATTGAATCTTTCTCTTTTTGAAGTACTTCTATCTTATCTTTGTAATTTTTGAATATATCGAAGTTTATTATAACCGACAGAGAATGCATTCTGTAAATGATAACTTATCGCCTGCGGAGTTTGAAGAAAAAATGATGTTACAAGTTGAAACAGCAGCTTAGCATATTTATGGATAAGTATGATATAGGGTTGACACATCATGTAGTATTTCTGTAGAAGTAGTACTTTGAACATTAATACATTGTCGTATGCAGGTGCAGCTACATTACTTTTAGCTACACCATTCTTATTGAGTATTGGTCTTAGTTTCTCGAAGTCTATGATGGAGTCTAGTTCTTTAAGGAATGAATTCACCTGATTGAGTCTTGATGTCACTGCTATATCTGAAAATGTATTATTAGTATCGATAAATGTCACTTTTTACCTTTTTGTTGATAGGTTATTTTAGCTAAAGAGTACTTTATGTTCCATAAAATAGGGGTTTTTACTGGATTTTGCTGTGCAGTGGTCTCTTTATGTAAATATCTTGTAATTGTTGCATACTCTATCTAAAGAAGACTTAATGCCTAATTATTTTGACCTGTTACTTTTTGTAAATTTTAGAATTTAGATTATCGTAACATCAGTTAAATTTAAAAATTTACTGGTTCGATTTTTTGGGTTCATTATAGTTTTTGTCTATCTCATTAGTAAGTATATAATAAAGTGCTGCGATATGTTTACAAGCATAATCACCATAATAATCAAAACAGTTGCAACTTATATCAAACCCGTGAAACAAATCTATCTCGTTTGTCTCACAAAACTCAAGTAACTCTTGAGATAGTTTTGTATTGATGATTTTCTGCTAGTACAAAAGGATTTTGTTCTATAAATTCGAGTATTACACAGTTTGCTTTACGCTCTCTCAAAGAGCGATTTTAAAGAAATAGTACAAAATTAAAAGAAATCTAACTCTTCATTTTCGTGCATCATAACTTGATTTCTTCCAGATGCTTTTGCCTGGTAGAGAGCATCATCTGCCATAGTGTAAAAACCGTTTTCATCAACCATTTCATTTTCAAAATTTACAACAAGCAAACCTACAGAAATAGTTATGTGTTTTGAAATTTTTGAATTGGAATGAGGAATTTGCAGTTTTTCTATATTTTTTTTAACAAGTTGGGCAAAGGCAAATGCTTTGTCCTCATCTTCTATAGTAAATAAGATGCCAAATTCTTCTCCACCGAGTCGAAATACAAAGTCACTCGCTCTTTTTGAAGAGTTTTTTAAAGAATCAGCAACTGCTACTAGAGCATCATCGCCTGCTTTATGTCCATAACTGTCATTATATTTTTTAAAATAATCAACATCAATCATCATTAGAGCTAAGCGTGTTTTATCGCGTTGAGAACGCTTTATTTCGCGTGCTAATATTTCATTGAAATATCGTCGATTATAAAGACCTGTAAGTGGGTCTGTAATAGCCATTTTTTCAAAGTTTTTTTTCTCGGTAATATCATATCTGACAATGACTTCGCCTATTTGCTTGGCATTATCATCAAGTATAGGCATAATGCTATTTTGAAACCAAATCTCACGCCCATCTTTTTGTGTATATTTAAGTTCACCTTCTAAACTTTTTTTTTCTTGTAAAGTTGCTTGTACTTTTTTAACAAACTCTAAAGGCATTTGATATTGTATTTTATTCTCTTTCATAAAGAGAATTGTAGCATATTTACATGTATATTTTGATATTATATAAAAATTTACGAATAAATGTTGAGTTACTACATCTCATATGCTATATGTGCAGCTCTTTCTTTATATGCTTGCAGAGGTTCTTGCTTTTCTTTGGTTTGACTCTTACCTAAAAAGTTTTCTAAATCTTCATGTCTGCTTTGTAGAATTTCATTAAACTCTTTTTGTGATGTTGGTTTATTGTCTATAAATTTATCTAAAAGTATATTACTATTGCCCATAAGTAATAAATAGCTTTGTTTGCCAAAATTAAGCATTACAACGCTATTATGAGTGTCTATGGCTTTTTGAAATCCTATGCTGATATTTTGTTCTGTCATAGTGTCATTATTGGCGGTAGGAGCTGTTTCTTGTGTATTTTTGAAAAGCCAGTTGTTTGGTTTTTGTTTCTTTACAGGTATTGGTTTCATTTTTTTCTTTATATAGAAAAGTATCGCAATGCCAATAATTAAAATGGTAACCACAATATAGTAGCTTTGTGACAGATTATCATCTTTTTTTGTTGGCAGGGCACTTAATGAATTTGATTGGCTAGTATTAGGTAGAGAAGCTGTTGATGATTTTATAGCTGCTTTGCTAGTAAAGCGTAATCTTAACCCGTAAGCATCTGATGTTTTAGATACTATGAGTTTTGTAGAGGGTGAAACAGAAGCAACGATGAGTGTTTCATTATTTATAGGTGTAATAGTGAGAGAATGTAAGTACTTAGAAGAGACTTTTTTTATTTTTGGTGATTCTATTGTTGCATCTTCAAGCTTTATTATAATTTTTGATTTGCTGAGGCTTTGTTTTATTTGTCCCGTGTAGGGTGTGTCAAAGGTAATCATAACATCAGCTCTGTCAGTTCTTTCATAAACATTGTAACTTAAAATCTGAGAAGCATACAGTGAAAATGGAAGGAACAGTAGTAATAAAAATTTAATCATAATCTCTCTTTAGATAAGTAATATAAAACAGCACTTGAATCAAGTACTTCATTTATACGAATAGCAAGGTTTTTTTCATACACCATAACTTCGCCTTTGCCTAAAATACGCCCGTTGACATAAGATTCAACACTTTCACCAGCAGGTTTTTTTAAATCAATAATAGAACCTTTTTCAAGTTTCAAAATTTCTTTGACAGTCAGTTCCGTTTCTCCAAGATCGGCAACAAATTCAACTTCCATATCTAAAATACCGGAATAATCCATCCATGAGAGTTCTTTTTGCGCGTCAAATTCTTTTGTATCAGGCATCTAATTCCTTAATGGCAACGATGAGTTCGTCATTATCTATATGGATTACTTTGAGTTCGTCATAGTCAAAATCAAACATTCCGATTTTTTCAAAGTGAGGCGTTGCTATGGTATAGGTCGTGCCTAACTTTTCTGCAATCACTTTTGCACTTCCAATAATAAGGTTGGCAGTCTCAAGTGTCATGTCTTTAAGTGTCTCTTCATCGCTTTTATCTTCTTCTAAAAACAATTTTGAAACTCTTTGCATAAAATGATCATCAGAAGCTATGTATATTCTGTATCGTTTCTCATTTTGTGCTTGTATGTCTATGTAAGCAATAAGTGTTCTCTTTGTAGTTGGGGTCTCTTTTATTTCGCATGAAGCTCCAATTTGGTGAATACAAAAATTTTCTGCTGCTTCTTTTACACTGTTTAACATTATTAACCCTTATTATAGTTCATAGATTATACTTGAACGAAACACAAAGTAAAATTAAACTATTAGACTTATTGGGGTATAATTTCAAAAAAAGTTATGGATTGAGATGATTGAACTTCTATTGCTAGGTGCTTCTGTTGGTTTGTTGTCTGGACTCTTTGGCATAGGTGGCGGAACTATTTTGGTGCCTTTACTGTTAATGTTTGGGTATGAGACAAAAATTGCTATAGGCATTTCTGTTGTTCAAATGGTATTTAGTTCGATTTATGGAAGTTATCTTAACAACAAAAAGGGTTCACTCGATGTTGTAATGGTCTCAATAATTGGGCTTGGTGGCTTTTGTGGTGCACTTTTAAGTGGAACTATAACTTCACAAGTCAGTGATATGACCTTAGAAGTGATATTTTTAGGCTTCGCTACTTTTGCACTTTTGCGACTCTTTATGAAAACACATGATTATAAATCTGAGAAAAAAGTACATAAAAGTGTGCTATTTATTGTAGGTGCTATTATAGGTGCTATTAGTATGTCTATAGGTGTAGGCGGGAGTTTGATTTTAGTTCCGATTCTTGTAGGCTTTTTACATGTACCTTTGAAAAAAGCGACATCAGCGGGACTATTTTTTGTTGTTTTTGCCTCTGTCTCAGGATTGATTTCACATACACTTCATGGACATGTAGATTATAAAAGTGGAATTATTATAGGTTTGGCATCATTAATCGGTGTTTATGCAGGCATACATTTAAAACATCACACCTTACATGTAAGCATGCAACGAAAACTTTTAATTGTTCTTTATCTGTTTATAGTATTATATTTACTCTATAGAATTTTTTAATAAGGACTAATATTTGAAAAAAAAAGATGTGATTAAAATCACCGGCGCACGAGAAAATAATTTAAAAAATATTAATTTAGAAATTCCAAAAAATGAACTGATTGTTATGACGGGACTTAGTGGAAGTGGAAAGTCTACTCTTGCTTTTGACACGCTTTATGCAGAAGGTCAGCGTCGCTATATGGAATCACTCTCTTCGTATGCTAGACAATTTTTAGACAGGGTCGGTAAACCTGATGTTGATAAAATTGAAGGGCTGACTCCGGCTATTGCCATTGATCAAAAAACAACATCAAAAAATCCGCGCTCAACTGTCGGAACGATTACGGAAATATATGATTATTTTAGACTTTTGTATGCTCGTGTGGGCATTCAGTATTGCTATAAATGTGCAAAACAGATTTCACAAATGTCAGCTTCAGATATTATTGGAGAAGTAGCAAAGCTTCCACAAGGCGCAAAACTTATACTTTTAGCACCACTTGTAAGAGAAAACAAAGGAGCGTATGCGGACTTAATTGAATCTCTTGTGCATAAAGGCTATGTACGCGCTCAGATTGATGGTGTAATGGTGCGTTTAGACGAAGAGATAGAACTCTCAAAAACAAAAAAACATACGATTAAAGTAGTTGTTGATAGAGTTATCGTCAAAGATGAAAACAAAGAACGAATTGCATCAGATGTGGAAAAAGCACTTAAAGAGAGTTATGGAGAGCTTGAAATAGAAGTGCTTAACCATGAAGAACTTGGATGTGAAAGTCATTTTCATTATTCAGAGCATAATGCTTGCTTTGATTGTAAAATAAGCTTTGAACCACTTGAACCCTTAAGTTTTTCTTTTAACTCACCAAAAGGTGCCTGCTCTGAATGTGACGGACTTGGTATACGATATGCTCTTGATATTGATAAAATTATAGATAGTGACTTAAGTATAGAAAAGGGTGCTGTTAAAATTGTGTATGGCTTCAACAAAGGCTACTATTTTACCTTTTTAAAAGGCTTTTGTGTGCACAATGACATAGACATCACTGTGCCGTATTCAGAACTACCCGTGTATCAACAAAAAGCAATACTTCATGGAAATATAGATGAAGTAGAATTTTTATGGAAAAATCATAAGGTAAAGAGAATTTTCCCAGGTATTATTCGCATTGCCTATGATATGCTCAAAGATGAAAAAGAATTAGCTGATTATATGAGTGAAAAAGTTTGTGATGTTTGTGGCGGACATAGGCTGAAAAAAGAGTCTTTGGCTGTCAAAGTAGCAGATACACAAATTGCACAACTTCTTGAAATGCCCATAGCAAAAACCTATGAATTTTTTGCTGATGACAAAAATTTTACATACTTTGATACACAATCAAAAATGATAGCAGAACCGATTTTAAACGAAATCAAAGAGCGACTCTTTTTTCTGTATGATGTAGGACTTGGCTATATAACCTTAGGACGAGATGCAAGAACTATAAGTGGAGGTGAAGCACAACGAATACGCATAGCCTCGCAAATTGGTTCAGGATTGACTGGCGTTATGTATGTGCTAGATGAGCCGAGTATAGGGCTACATGAACGAGATACACTAAAACTCATTAGAACATTAAGAAGCTTACAGGAAAAAGGCAATACTGTCATAGTGGTTGAGCATGATAAAGAGACAATAGAAAATGCCGACTTTATTGTAGATATTGGAAGTGGTGCAGGAAAGTTTGGTGGGGAAGTTGTTTTTAGTGGAACACTTGATAAACTGAAAAAAGCAAAAACTTTAACGGCCGACTATTTGTACGGGCGTAAAAAGATTGAGTATTTTTATAGACGCCCACAAGAAAAATGGATAGAAATTAAAAATGTCACTATTAATAACATTGAAAACCTAAGTACAAAAATTCCTTTGAATAATTTTGTATGTATTACGGGAGTAAGCGGTAGCGGTAAAAGTTCTCTGATGTTGCAAACCCTCTTACCGACGGCAAGAGAGCTATTAAATCATGCGCGTAAAGTCAATAAAGTCGCCGGTGTAGAAATCACAGGACTCGAACAGGTTGACAAAGTAATATACCTTGATCAAAGCCCAATAGGGCGAACGCCTCGAAGTAATCCTGCAACCTATACAGGGGTAATGGATGAAATCCGTAATCTTTTTGCACAAACAAAAGAGAGTCAAATTCGTGGCTATACTGCGTCAAGATTTTCGTTTAATGTCAAAGGTGGTCGCTGTGAAAAATGTCAGGGAGAAGGAGAAAACAAGATAGAGATGCACTTTTTACCCGACATTATGGTCAAATGTGACACTTGTGGTGGTAAACGATATAACCAGCAAACTTTGGAAGTTTTTTACAAAGGAAAAACGATTGCCGATGTGCTTGCAATGAGTGTGGATGAAGCTTTTGAGTTTTTCAAACCTATTCCTAAGATACATCAGAAAATGAAAACACTTGTAGATGTTGGACTTGGGTATATCACTTTAGGGCAAAATGCCGTAACACTCTCAGGCGGTGAAGCACAAAGAATTAAACTAAGCAAAGAGTTAAGCCGTAAAGATACGGGAAAAACGCTTTATATTTTAGATGAACCAACGACAGGTCTACATTTTGCTGATGTTGACAGACTGACAAATGTACTGCATAAGTTTGTCGAACTCGGCAATTCAATGTTAATAATTGAACATAACCTTGACATGATAAAAAATGCTGATTATGTTATAGATATGGGTCCTGAAGGCGGTAGCGGTGGGGGACTCATTATAGCAGAAGGATCGCCTGAAGTATTGGCAAAAAATCATAAAAAAACAGGTTCTTATACCGGTGAATATCTTGAAAAAGAGTTGAAGTTGCATCAAAAAGATTAAAGGAAATATGTATGAGTGAACATCATCATCATGAAGTAAGTGGTAAAAATTTATTGATTACAATTATTTTAAATATAATCATTACCCTCTCTCAAATTTTCGGTGGAATTTTTTCAGGTTCTTTAGCATTACTGAGTGATGCTATGCACAACTTTAGTGATGTTTTAGCGCTTGTGATTGCCTATGTTGCAAACCGGCTTTCTGCGAAGCCACACACAGAAGAAAAAACTTTTGGTTATAAACGAGCTGAGATTTTAGCGGCTTTGTTTAATGCGTCGGTGCTTATTGGAATAGGAATTTTTCTTATCATCGAAGCATCTCATAAGTTTTACCATCCAGAAGTGATTAATTCTATTTGGGTTATTGGGCTTGGGTCTTTAAGTATCGTGCTTAATGCAGCGAGTGTGTTACTTATAAAAGATGATTCTCACGACAATATGAATATGAAAGCTGCCTATTTACATCTTTTAACGGATGTTATGACATCTGTTGCAGTAGTAATTGGTGGGCTACTTATGTACTATTTTGGGATGTTTTGGGTAGATCCGCTTGTTTCTATGATTATCGCTTTGTATCTTATCTGGGCATCAATTGGTTTAGTAAAAGAATCAGGTGCTGTTTTAATGCAGTTTACTCCGAATAATATAGACATCAATGCGCTTGTAAAAGTTGTTGTAGCACAAAAAGAGATAAAAAATATGCATCATATTCATCTCTGGCGCTTAAATGACAAAGAAATACATCTTGAAGCACATTTGGATTTTAATGAAAATCTTTCACTAGAAGAAGCTAATCATGTCATGCAAGGTTTAGAAACATTATTGCATGATAAATTTGGCATACACCACACAACATTTCAGTGCGAATATAATCGTGATGACAATAAAAGCATTATTATTTAAAAAAAGAGTTATAATAAAGAAAGTGAAAATTAATTATGAGGAATCAAAAATGAAAAAAGTCGTTATATTGGGTGCAGGTTTTGCAGGATTACATATATTTTATAAAATTCGTCACCTTATCGGTAAGAAAATAGATATTACAGTGATTGATTCAAGAAGTCACTCACTTTTAAAACCTTCTCTTCCTGAAGTCTCGTTTGTGGGTGCTCCAATTTCTCATTCTCTTATAGAACTCAAGCATACTTTAGAGAGCCGTGGTGCTACTTTTATTCAAGATGAAGTGGTAAATATTAATGCAAAAAATAATTTGCTAACACTCAAAAATGGTACGGATGTCAATTATGATTATATTTTTATAACAGTTGGTGCAGTCAAGGATTATGATGCCATAAAAGGTTTTAGAGAGTTTGGATATTCTGTGTGTGATGATACTCAGGCACAAAGACTTTGGAAAAAGGTACAAGAGTTTGAAGGTGGCAAGATTGTCACAGGTGCTGCAAAAAGTACTTGGGGAAACCGTGTAAAAGCACCAGACTTAAAAGCTCCATGTGAAGGACCTATCGGTGAGATTATGTTTATGTTTGACTATTATCTCACCAAAGAAAAATCACTTAAACGCGAGAAAGATTATAAAATAAATGTCTTTACACCGGGTGAGATTTTTTTTGAAGATGTCGGGGATAACCCAAGAAATGCTGTTGGCAAAATTATGCAAGAGCGAAAGATAAATTTGCATAACAATAAAATTTTAACAGAAATCGGCAAAGATTTTATTGCTTTTGAAGATGGAACAAAAATGGAATGTGATTTAGCTATCATTATTCCACCTTACAGTGCGCCAAAAGTATTAGTTGATTCAAATTTGGGTGATAAAAAAGGTTTTATTCCAACTGATACGCAAATGCGTCATTTAGATTTTAAAAATGTATTTGCAGCGGGTGATATTACGGCACTTGCACAACCAAAGCTTGGACATATAGCAATTATTCAAGGGGCGATAGCCGCGGCTGTTTTCATGCAAGAACTAGGGGAAGATGTGACAATACCTGCATATGAGCCGGAAATCTTTTGTATTATGAATATGGGTGGGCATGATGCGACACTCATCTCTTCTGATGTACTTTATCACGGTACAAAAGATAAAGCCTTTCATTCACCGCTTGCGAAGATGATGAAATGGGGATTTGATAATTATCTCTACTACAACAAAGGACATATGCCACCGGATTTTGCACTTGAAGCAACTGATAAATTGGTAAAACTTTTATAATATAAAATTTTTAAGGAGAGAGACTTATGTATTTATATGATGAACTCATTATTTTAGGTTTAGTCTTTATTAATATTGTCATTATTTTTTTTATATATAGGTCTTTTAAAAATAAATATATATTGCAAATCAAAAAACTGCAACAACAAAATGCTGATGTTCATACACAAAAATTCAGTACACCTTATGAAGCTAAATATGTTGATACAAAAAAAAGTTTTGTGTCAGAACAAATTAAAAAAATGGAGGTGCTTGAAAAAGAAGCGGTTAAGCAAAAAAAACGTGTTGAAGATATTAAAATAATAGCAAAAGATGCTTTGGACATCAAATCCAGATTTTTATCCAATATAAAAATAGAGTTACGCACACCAATCAATGAAATAATTCTCAATGCAAGTGTTTTAAACAAAGAGCTTCAAACGACTAAAGAGCGTGACTGTGCACAAAATATATTTAAAGCCGGCAATCATTTACTAAAACTCATCAATAACATAATCAAATCTACAAATTTACAAAATAGTAGTGTAATAGTTGAAGAACATGCTATAAATATTGTAAAACTTATCTCTGACATAGTTGAAGAACAAAAAGATGAGGCAATAAAAAAAGGACTACAGATAAATTTTGAGGTGGATGAAAATCTACCGCATTTACTCATAATAGATGTTCAAAAGGTCAAAGAAATCGTAACAAATATGTTAGAAAATGCTATAAAATTCACCTACGAAGGTTTTGTGAAAATAACAATAAATGCAGATAAAGCAAATATATTAAAAAACTCTGTTAATTTATTTATTAGAGTACAAGACAGTGGTATAGGTGTTGAACCTATGAAACAAAAAAGAATTTTTGAAGCATTTGGCAATGAAAATATAGCATTAGGCTTGTCTATTAATAAAAAAATGGCACAACTGATGCACGGAGATATAATTTTTAAAGACAATAGCCCAAAAGGTTCGATTTTTACTTTGTATCTGCCAAGTATTGAAATTGCACTCAATGACGGTACGCTTACATGTAAGGATGATGCCAAGGTAGATTTTTCACTTATAGGGTCGAGTGGTGCAAATATAATGGTGATAGATAATGATACCAGTACAAAAAATGTTGTGCAAAAAAGTTTTTATGATACCGCTGTAAATGTTTATGCCTATGAAAGTGCAAAAGAGGCAATTGAAAAACTCAAAGAGAGTCCTTTTGATATGATTTTGATTGATATAGACATCTTATGTAGTGAACACAGTGCCGTATCAAAAGTTATTTCAAACATTTCAGATGCACCTATAGTTACTTTAGTTACAACAAGACTAAAAGAAAAAGATTTAGATTCTGTAAAAGGGGAAATTGCAGGACATCTGAAAAAACCAATTTGTGAGGCTGAACTCTTTAAAATATCATTAGAAGTTTTAAATTCGCTCAAGTAAGATTTATAAAAGTATAGTATAATTCGAAAAAAATAAAGGCTTAAAATGTCAGTATATGTTTTTGGACACAAAAATCCTGATAGTGACTCTATTGTTGGTGCTATCTCCTTATCTTATTTAAAAAACAAGAGCGAAAAAGAAGAGTATATTCCTGCTCGTCAAGGTGAAATTTCTGCTGAAACAGAGTTTATTTTAAACAGATTTGGTGGTGAATTACCAATGTTGAAAACTTCCGTAGCGGGTGAGAGAGTTTTTATAGTGGACTCTACCGATAAACCACATTTTCAAGATGATATTGATGAGGCGACTATTATCGGTATAGCCGATCATCATAAGTTAGGTGATTTGATGACAGATGCTCCTCTTGAAGCGTGGATTAGACCTATTGGCTGTTCAAATACTGTGATTTATGAGATGTATAGATGTTATGGTGTGAAAGTGCCAAAAGAGATTGCAGGAATGATGATGATGGCAATTTTAAGTGATACGGTTATATTTAAATCGCCTACATGTACAAAGGTAGATACAAAAGCAGTTAAAGAATTAGCAGAGATTGCCGGAGTAACAGACTATAAAAAACTTGCAATGGAGATGTTTATAGTAAAATCTGCTGTGGATGGTGCTAGTGCGCGAGATTTAAATACACGAGATTATAAAGAGTTTAACATGAACGGCACTAAAGTCGGTATTGGGCAACTTGAAATGGTAGATATCTCAGTCTTAGAGCCTCGTGAAGAAGAACTGCTTGAAGATATGAAAAAGATGAAAGAAGAAAATGGTTTGCATACTGTGTTAATTCTTTTGACAGACATTATGAAAGAGGGCTCAAAACTTTTGGTTGTAAGTGATGATGAATCAAAAATAGAAGCTGCATTTGACATTAAACTCCAAGACCATAAAGCATGGCTTGATGGTGTACTGAGCCGTAAAAAGCAGATAGTACCTTTTGTTCAGCCTCAATTTTAATCTGCATATAAGTATCTTTTAATCTTCTTGGTAGGTGTTTTGACAAAAGGTTCAATCTGTTCTATAAACTTTTGAATTTTTGCAAAAGATGCCAACTGAGAATTGACTTCAATGCGTATACTTTCTAGATAGTCTTCAATTTTTTGTCTTACTTCATTTTCCGGCATATTATGTGCTTTAAACATTTTGTCAATGAGGTCATAGTCTAAATGAACTCTGGCTATAAGTTTACCCTCTTTTTCCATAACGAGAGCATCAAGCACTGCTTCTTTTTGATTGATGATAGCTTCGATTTGTTCAGGGTATATGTTTTCTCCACCGGCTCCAATGATGACATTTTTACTTCTTCCGCTGATGAACAGATAACCGTCATCATCTATGTACCCTAAATCTCCAGTGTGAAACCAACCCTCTTTTATAACTTCTTTTGTTTGTTCTTCATCTTTATAGTAGCCCATCATAACACTAGGAGATTTGGTAATTATTTCTCCTTCCCCATTTTCTGGATTAGGGTCTTTTATTTGCACCTCAACGCCTACCATTGGCAGACCTGTTGAGCCTACTTTTATAGGGTAGCCTAATCTTCCGCCTGCAATAAGTGGTGAGGTTTCTGTTAAACCATAGCCTATTATATAAGGAAATTCTGCTTCTTTTAAAAATTTCTCGACAAATGGGGAGAGGGCTGCGCCTCCTATACCAAAGAATTTTATTCTTCCTCCAAAAGTTTCCATGAGTTTCTTGCCTGCAATTTTATTGAGTAGTTTTCTTATAAATGGTAGAGCATAGAGCGTTCTCATAACAAAAGAGCCTGTAAATTTCGGTAATATCTTGTTCTTATATATTTTTTCAATAATAAGAGGAACGCTAAGCATCATTGTCGGTTTTACACTTGCAAATGCTTTTATAAGGACATTAGGTGTTGGAGTTTTGTCAATGTAAACAATGTCTGCACCGTGTAAAATAGGTAAAATCATGCCAACGGTACATTCAAAGGTGTGTGCCAAAGGTAAAATAGAAAGAAAAGTATCTTCAGGTAATGTAGTAACATTCTTATAAGCACTCATGGCATTAGTTACAAGATTTTTATGTGAAAGCATTACCCCTTTTGAGTGACCGGTTGTACCAGAGGTATATAAAAGTGCAGCCATATCATCCTCATTAGGTTTTGGAAGTTCTTTGGAAGCCATTCTTTGTGTTAGTTTTGAGATATAGCTATGATTTGTAAAATTATCAATCATGCTTAAGTCATCTAACTTTATGACAAATTTCATATTTGAATCTTCTAAGTCTTCTATCGTTTGAAGATGTTTTTGTGAAACAAGAACAGCTTTTGCTTCAGAATGTCTGATAATATGTTGAACATCTGCAGGATGAAAATCAGGCAGTATTGGAACAATGATACCGCCAAAATAAGTAACAGCGAAGTAAGCAACTGCCCAGTTTGGCATATTTTCACTCAGCAGTGCAACTTTGTCGCCTTTTCTTATACCATTTTGTTTTAAAAGCTTTATTAATGCTTCTACATTTTTACCAAGTTGTTCGTATGTCATAGGTTCTTGGTCAACTTTAGAGAGAACTTTTTTAGACGCATAAAGTTCAATCGAACGCTTTAACAGATTAGGCAAGGTGTAAGTTTCTATATTTTCATAAGGGTAAGTCATATTTCATCTTTTGTATGTATTTATTTTTTATTATACAAAGTCTTTGTTTAATTTCAAATGTAGAGCGATTAAATATACAATTAATTTTAATAGAGGTACAATTTGGTATCTTTTCGTTTTGGAGAATTCATTTATGAATATGCACAAGATTATATCCGGCTCTTTTTTTATACTGGCAATGACTGTAAACTTTGGTTTTTTTTATGGAGACCCTACTGTACTGATTGAGCATAGCTCTTATGAACTCTTTGCAGCAATCATAGTTAATTTAATTGCAACAGTATTAAAACTTGGTGACAGAACACAGCTTGGAGCGGTTTTACTTGCTACGAGTATTGTGGCAGACATTCAGTTGATAGCTTCGGCTACGGTATGGGCATTTGCAGAGTATGTTATGAGTAGCGTTGGCACAGAAGCTATTACGGCTATCATTTCTCTTTCAGGTGGCGCACTTTTGGCAAATATAGTCTCAGTTATACTTTTTATCGGCGATACTATTAAATCAAAAAGATAATGCTGTATGAATGAACAAATTGTATGGATTGTTCTTAAACGCTTAAGAACGCCTTTTTTAGTCATTATCATAACATTTGCTATATCTATTCTTGGCTTAGTGCTTATTCAGGGTACTGACAACAACGGGCACCCGTATCAAATGACCTTTTTTGATGCTTTTTATTTTGTAACCTATATGGCGAGCACCATAGGTTTTGGCGAAGCACCTTATACATTTAATTATGAACAGCGAATGTGGGTTAGTTTTGCCATCTATTTTACGGTTGTGGGATGGTTTTACGGCATAGGGGCTATTGTCTCTCTAATTCAAGATGAAGCGTTAAAAAAGGCACTTGGGCGAAACTCTTTTCAAAACAGTGTCAAGCATCTCAACAAACCTTTTTTTATTATACTCGGTTATAACAGTATCACTAAAAGCATTATTGACAGGCTTAACGGGCAAGATTACCGTGTTGTTGTGTTAGATAAAGATGAAGACAAGATTGACGAGTTGATATTGGAAAACTTTTATCCTGATGTTCCTGCTTTTGTCGGGGATGCAACAAACCAAAAAATGCTCAAAATTGCAGGAATTCATCAAAAAAACTGTGCAGGTATTATCTCTCTTTTTGAAGATGATATGGTAAACTCTAAAATAGCCACTATCAGTAAATTGTTAAATAAAAAAATAGATATTATCGTCAAAGCCACATCACAACAACAGGTTGAGCACTTTAACTCAATGGATTTACAGCATGTAAAAAATCCTTTTGACATTATCTCAAAGCGAATTTATTACGGTATTACCGCACCGCATATTTGGCTCTTAGAAATGTGGCTGTATGGGCATATACTTAAATTGAAAAAGCGTGACCGATTTCCAACGGGAAGATACATAATTTATGGCAATGGTCGTATGGGACAAGCCATTAAAGAGGGCTTGGAAAAAGCGGGTATAGAGTATGTCATGAAAGATTTTGATTCACAAAAATACATAAAAGAAAAAAATTCCACTATTTTTGGAGATGATGAAGATATAGAAACACTCCTGAGCTTACATGTAAAAGAGAGTGAAGCTATCATTGCTGCAACGAAAAACGACCTTTTAAATCTTACAATTTTAAATAAAGCAAAACAGTTAAATCCTAAAATCTTTACAATGGCTCGTGAAAATGCCTTAGATGATTTAAATATATTTCAAGCCTCTAAAATCAATAAAATCTACATCGTTGAAAAAATATTGGCTGATGCTACTTATAACTATATAGCAAGACCTTTAGCAGATTTGTTTATACAAGAAGCCAGAAAGAAAGATGACGAATGGGCAGAGGTCATCGTGCATATGCTCAATAACATAACGGGAATGAACCCTATGTATTTTGAAACACAACTCAATGATGAGAATGCGTATGCCTTAACATTGAAGTTGCAAGAAGGTGAAAATATAACTTTGGCAGATTTAAGACGATCTCGTGTTGATAGAAATGAACTGTTACATGTAGTCTTTTTGTTACTTAAAAGAGGGGATGAAGTTTACTTAATGCCTGATGCACGGATGAATTTAAAAATTGGCGATGAATTGCTCATCGTTTCAGATGAAGACAATTATGATGATTTTGAATATATTATGAACAACATCTATGAATTAGAGTATGTTTTAGGATACAGAGATTAAGGCATTTTGATAATAAATATACTTCCTTGCGTCTCTTTTGCCTGAACTTCTATTTTGATATTCATGGCAAACGCCAACCTTTTTACTATATCGAGCCCTAAACCGCTACTGTTTTCATTACTGTAAGAACGCTCAAAAATCTTTTGGGGTTCTTTGATTCCTTTTCCACTATCTTCAATGTAGAGTGCATGGTTTTTATGGTAGATTTTGATATATCCGTTTTGTGTATTGTATTTACAGGCATTGGAGATGATATTTTGTAAAATTTGTTTCATAGCATGTTTGTTTATTTTTGCTTTGAATGAAGTGCCTTGTATTTGAAAATCAATATGCGGGTAGAGCACTTTTTGCACCTCAACAATCTCATGAATAATTGGATAAATATTTTGCATTTGCATTTGAAAAGTCTCTTCTTGTAAAAGTATAGTGAGGTTTTCATGGAGTTCTGAAATATTGTTAACACTTTTGATGATTCGTTTCAGTGCTTTGTTGTCTTGGAGTTGAGGAATTTTTTCTATGAGCTTCATATTGAGTTGTATTGAAGTCACGGGTGTATTTAAATCATGGATTAAATCTTTTGCAAATTTATCAAGTGTTATGATACTTTTTTGTAAAGGCTTTAAAGCACTTTTTGCTAGTCTATAGCTGATGTATGCAAAAATTAGAAGCAGTAAAAACTGTGTTATTAAGACTTTTTTTTTGAAGTCAAATAATTTTTTATCAAAGCTCTCTTTTGATTTAAATACTTGTAAATATTTTCCATGCCAATTCATAGGTAATAATTTGGAAAACTCTTCTTGTCCTATAGTAAAATTCCTAATGTCTATATGTTTTGGTACGTCTCGTAAAGAGTAGTGATAATTTTTGCCGTATTCGTTTAAAGAGTTGCCCATTTTAATATGTCTGGCATACTCAATAAGTGAAAATTCTTCTATTTTTAAATAATGATTTTTTGTTTGTTCAATATAAAAATACCCTGCGATTAATATAAGAAAGGCAGTACTTATGAAATAAACAAGAAAAAATTTTAAAAATGCCAGTTTTTCATGATGATGCAAGACGGTATCCTATCCCTTTTATGGTTGTAATGGGTAAGCCGATTTTGCGAAGTTTGTTGATATGCACCCGCAAGGCTCCCTCACTCATCTCTTTGTTCCCGTTAAGTTCTTCAAGTATAAGCTCTTTTTGCACTGTTTTGTTGAGGTTTTTAAAAAAGAGTTTTGTAATTTGCAATTCATAAGGAGAGAGTGGTATAAAATAAGACTTGTTGTAAAGCTCGTCTTTGTCAATCACAAAGCGAAAATCATCTACATGTAACTCATTTTGGTAAGTATGATATGCTTTTTTTAAAAGTGCGTGAATGCGTATAAGCAGTTCATCAAAATCAAAAGGCTTTTTAATGTAGTCATCCGCACCGACATCAAAACCGTTTGCCAATGAGGCAATATCACTTAAAGAGGTGAGAAAAATAGCGGGAGTAGTGTCTCCACTTTGGCGTAAACTGTTGAGCAGTTCAAAACCATTCAACAAAGGAACATTCACATCCAAAAGCATCAGAGTAAACCTGTTTGCAAATGTAGCATCAAGAGCAGCCTCACCATCCTTTACATGTAACACTTCAAACGCTTCATTTTCTAACAGTTCAATCAAGGTTTCTGAGAGTATTTCATCATCTTCTAATAACAATATTTTAGACATAGTCAAAGTATATACAAAAGTGCATTAGCTCAATGTTAATTAATTTTTTCATAATTTTCATAATTAAACCTCACTATATTTAAGGGACATTATGTCCTTCTAACTCTGTAGCTAATAATTAGCAGACACTTTATCCTTCTAATATGATATTTATTGTCAAAAAGGACATCATATACTTAAGAATACTAGTATAAAAAATGTTAATAACTCAATTCCATTGCAACTTGCCATGTTTTTAACTTAATTTTACCATTTTTAGAAAACAGAGAGGACATTTAAACATTCTATTAATGCTGTGATATAAGTTTTTATATGATAAAATGTTCCTTAAATAAATAGTTGTAAGTTCCCGCGGAGCGGAAACTTACAACGGCGAAGCTGAGCCCTAAACGGGTCACCAACCATTTGTCGTATTCCGCTACGCTACATACAACAAATGGCAGGAGTCCCACATCAAAGTATATCTCAGAAAATCGCAAACGAATTTTCTGAGATATACATTAATGGGGCTCAGCTTCGCCGTTAGCAATACATGTTTAACTACATTTTGGGTATTATTATGAGAGGAAAACTCCAATGCAAAAAGTAGAAGTAAATTTTAAAAACTGTTATGGAATCAAAAAGTTAAATAAAGAATTTTGTTTTACAGTTGAACACAATGTGAATGTGATTTATGCAAAAAATGGTTTAATGAAAACATCATTTGCAAAAATTTTTAAAAAATTTCAAGATGGTAAAGAATCTGATATAGAAGATTTAATTTTTAATAATACACCTACAATTAAAGAAATTAAAATTAATGATAACATCATAGATAAAGAAGAAATATTTGTAATTAACTCATTTGAAAAATCTTATGAATCGAATAGTATTTCTTCTTTATTAATTGACAATGTATTAAAAGAGCAATTGGAGGAAGTGTTAAATCTCAAATTAAATATATTAAAAAAATTAGAAAAAAAATCAGGTTTAAAGATTTCAAAAACTTCATTAGGAAAAATAGTTTTTGAATTAGAACCTAAGATTATAGACGATTTTAGTTTTCAAGAAAAAAGTTTTTTGAGAAATTTAGACACATTTATATTGCCAGAAGAAATTAATTATTTTTCTAATATTAAATATATGGATATTTTTGATGATTCAGTGCTTAGTAAAAAAATAAAATCTACCGAATTTCAAGATAAAATAGATGATTATCTTACCAAAAGTAATGAAATATATGATAATTATAGTTTTTTAGATAAAGGAAATTTTACACTACCTAAATTGAAAGAGATACAAAAAAAGCTAAAAGGAAATAAATTTTTTGTTAGGAATAATAAAATATTGTTAAATGGTAGCCAAGATATTTCTTCAATTGCAGAGCTAAATACAAAAATAACCGAAATTGAAAATGAGCTACAAGATAGTTTGGAATTTAAAGCAATTGAAAAATTATTAAGTGATGTAAAAGGTATGGCTTTAAAAGATACGATTGAAAAATATCCTGAAATTATAGAGGAATTGACACTAAATAATCTTGAAGAATTTAGGAAAAAACTTTGGTTTTCATATTTGAAAGAAGATGAGGAAAATTTTAATAACTTGAAAATACAATATGCATTACTAAAAGAGCAAATTGATGCATTGGATATAGATGATACACCATGGAAAGAGGCTATAGATATTTTTAATGCCAGATTTAACTTACCATTTAAAATGAATATTGATAATTTAACGAGTTCTATTATTGGAGAAAATTTACCAAAAATTATATTTAGTTTTTGCGATAGAAAAAATCATGATGAATGTGAAGACGCAGATTGGGTAAAATTAAATAGAGATGAATTAGAAAATAAAGATACATTAAGTCAAGGGGAAAAAAGAGCCTTATACTTATTAAATATTATTTTTGATATTGAAAAAAGAAAAAAAGAAAACCAAAAAACTTTATTTATTATAGATGATATTGCCGATTCATTTGACTACAAAAACAAGTATGCAATTATTGAATATCTGAATGATATATCTAAAGAAGATAATTTTTATATGATAATTTTATCCCATAATTTCGATTTTTACAGAACAATATCAAGTCGTTTAAATTTGCCATTTAGAGAAAATAGATTTTGTGCTATTAAAATTGATGATGAAATTAAAATAGAAAAAGAGCATTATCAAAATCAACCATTTCTAAATTGGAAAAATAATTTAACTGATAAAAAAAAGATTATTGCGTTAATTCCATTTATAAGAAATTTAATAGAATATGGTGTTGATAAAAAGATTAATACATTTCAAACTATTGATGAAGATTATTCATTACTAACTAATTTACTTCACTTCAAAGATTATACTAATACTATTAATTTTATGCAATTAAAAATAATATATAAAGAATATATAGGAAAAGATAATTTTAATAGTAGCATAAATGATACTGATAAAATATATGATTTAATTATTAGTATTGCTGATACTGATATCTTAGCTAATGATATAAATTTAGAAAATAAAATTATTTTAGCATTAGCCATCAGATTAAAAGCAGAAGAATTTATGATTAATAGAATTAATGATAGTGTTTGGGTAAATACAATTACAAAATCTCAAACTAGAAAATTATTTAAAAGATTTATTAACGATTTTCCAACAGAAATAAATAATAAAGTTATTTTAGAAAGTGTAAATATTATGACCCCAGAAAATATCCATTTAAATTCTTTTATGTATGAGCCACTATTAGATATGGATATAATAGAGTTAAAGAATTTATATAGTGATGTTAAAAATTTATAAAGCAGGTATAGTAATGGCAATAAAACAAAAAATAAAAGAGTTAGCAAAAAAATATTCTGATAATCTAAAAAGTAAAATAGATAACAGAATGGAAGAGATGAAAGCAGATGATAAGTCTCATTATTTAATCTATCAAGTTTTGGGAATATCAGATAAAGAGGGTCATTTAATAGATTTGTATCAAAATAAGGGACGATTTTTATATAAATATGCTGGTTCATTTTTAGAAGAAGCTACAAAATTATGTTTTTTAGAAACATTTCCAGATTCAGCAACAACAAAAATACCAAATACTTTAGGACAAAGACCTAAAACATTTGAAATTGACTGTTTAGAAGGTAACAATGCTATTGAAATAAAATGGAGAGATGCTACAACGGATGGTGACCATATTACAAAAGAGCATACTAGAATTAAAGTCATTCATGACGCAGGATACCAACCAATAAGAGTTATGTTTTATTATCCAAATAGAACACAAGCTATGAAAATCCAAAATATGTTGGAAACATTATATAAAGGTATTGGTGGAGAATATTACTATGGAGATAGTGCTTGGGAATATGTGAAAAACAGAACTACTATTGATTTAAAACAAATTTTAGAAGATATTGCTAAAGAAAATTCAGGAGATTAAAACTATGGAAAAAGTTTTACTTGGAGATTGTTTAGATATATTACCAACTTTTGAAACCCAAAGTATAGACCTAATCTATTTAGACCCACCATTTTTTACAAATACCGTACAAAAACTTAAGACGAGAGACGGAAGTAAAGAGTTTTCATACAGCGATATATGGAAAAGCCATGAAGAGTATGCAAATTTTTTGCATAAAAGATTAAAAGAGTTGAAGCGAGTTTTAAAAAACGATGGAAGTATATTTGTTCATTGCGATAAAAATTCTACTCACATTGTAAAAACTTTACTAGATGATATTTTTGGTTTAAAACAGTTTCAATCTGAAATTATTTGGTACTATAAAAGATGGTCAAATTCAAAAAAAGGCTTATTACCATCTCATCAAACTATATATTTTTATTCTAAGACTAAAGATTTTAAATTTAAAACAATTTATAATGATTATTCAGAAACAACTAACATAGACCAAATACTTCAACGACGAGTAAGAGATAAAAATGGTAAAACCGTATATGCAAAAGACAACAATGGCAATACAATAAATAGTGACATAAAAAAAGGTGTGCCTTTAAATGATGTTTGGGAAATACCTTATTTAAATCCAAAAGCAAAAGAGAGAGTTGGTTATCCGACTCAAAAACCTATTTTATTATTAGAAAGAATTATTGATATTGCTTCACACGAGGGAGATACGATTCTTGACCCCTTTTGTGGAAGTGGAACAACTTTAGTTGCAGGAAAATTAAATAATAGAAAAGTTATTGGTATTGATAAATCAGAAGAAGCGATTAATCTTACGAAATCTAGATTAAACAATCCAATAAAAAGTGAGTCTAATTTATTAAAAAAAGGTAAACAAGCATATCAAAATGTTAGTGCTATGGTTGAAAAATTACTACATGATATTGAGTATGTTCCTGTTCAAAGGAATAGTGGCATTGATGCAATATTAAAAACAACATATAAAAATAGTCCTATATTAATCCGTATTCAAAAAGAAAATGAAACATTAGAAGATGCCATAAAAGCATTAAATAAAGCAGTAAATATAAAAAATTCAAAGAAATCATTTTTAGTAAGAACTAATGATATTAAGTCTTTATTTGAACATGATAATGAAAATAGTAATATTGAAATTATAAACTCAACTATCTATGAAATAAATAAACTTTTAAGCAAGGTAACTTGCTAACAAAACCTTGGAATTAATAAATTTTCTAGTGAAAATTCACAGTTCAAGTCAACCGTTGTATCTAGGTGTAACTACATGACAATAAATAAAAAACATTATAAAACTATTAAATAGGTATATCAAACTTGAGACAAATAACTAAACAAATTAAAATTAAATACTCTGAAAAAGATATGTTAAAAAAGTCTAATCAAAATATTTCATTAGACATTGATAAAAATAAAAACACTATTATTTTACTACAGTCTGATGTGTCAAATATATTGAAAAATATTGCTATATATAATGATGAAATCAAAAACTTATCAATGAATTTCAAGATAAATATTTTTGATAAGTTTATAGAATTAATTAGTTTTGGCATTATAGATTACAAGCAAAAACATTTAGAAAGCTTAGGTGAGATAAAAAAACAAATTCAAAAATTAGAAAATAATATTATTCAAAAAGAGGATGATATTAGTAAAGAAAAAATAGAACTTGAAGCCTTGCATTTAGAACAAAACTCTATTGCAAATAAAATTGAGCGAATTCAATCAGAAATTAAAAAACTTGAAAATCAATTTATTCAAAAAATGAAAATATTTAAAAATAAGCTTTTATCTTTTCAAAATAAAATAATAATATTATCAATAGAAAGATATATAAATAGTTACATCAAAACAGAATTAGTAACTGAGCTAAGTCATATACTATATAATCAAGAAGAATTTATAACTCATAAAGATATAAAGCATTTAATCAATGATGTTATTCAGTTCAACAGTAATAACAAGTTATGGATAGACAATAAAAACAAGCTCTTTGTAAAGAATGAAAGAATTAATGAAAAAGTTTTTTTTGACACAATAGAATCAAATCCATTGACGAAAAAGCAACAAGAAGCAGTCTTAATAAATGAAAATAACAACCTAGTTCTTGCAGGAGCAGGTTCTGGAAAAACAAGTGTTATTGTTGCTAAAGTATGCTATTTAATAAAAAAAGAAGTTTTACATCCGAATGAAATACTTATATTAGCATTTAATAAAAATGCTCAAGAAGAATTAAAAGAAAGATTTCAAGAACAAAATATTGATATACAAATTAAAACATTTCATTCTTTTGGACGAGAGTGTAAACCTAACTGTGTAAACCCACCTCTTAATCCTAAATCACTTCGTATATTTTGACATAATTTCGCTGAAAAATATACAAAGTTGAGGATAAATTTCAAACCAATTTCTGATACTGGAC
>JALSLQ010000073.1 GCA_026988235.1 Sulfurimonas sp. | reverse complement strand
CTTTAAGTTGGTATTTTTGGTTAATCGTCTTACATGTAAGCATTTTAAATATACAATTAATTTTATTAGAGGTACAATTGGGTATCTTTTATTTTGGAGCGTATATTTATGAATATGCATAAAATCATGTCCGGGTCTTTTTTTATCTTGGCTATGACAGTAAACTTTGGCTTTTTTTACGGAGAACCTACGGTACTTGAACAACACAGCTCTTACGAGCTTTTTGCAGCGATAATTGTAAATCTGATTGCAACAGTGTTGAAGTTGGGGGACAGAACACAGCTTGGGGCGGTTTTGCTTGCCACAAGTATTGTTGCGGATATTCAGCTGATTGCCTCTGCGACCGTATGGGCTTTTGCACTTTATGTAATAAATGATATAAATATCGAAGCAGCAACAGCAATTGTTTCGCTTTCAGGCGGTGCACTGTTGGCAAATATCGTTTCAGTTATACTTTTTGTCGGCGATACAATAAAATCAAAAAGATAACACTCTATGAATGAACAGATTGTATGGATTGTTCTTAAAAGACTGAGAACACCCTTTCTTGTAATTATCATCACATTTGCCATATCTATACTTGGTTTAGTCCTCATCCAAGGAACAGATAACAACGGTCAGCCGTATCAGATGACTTTTTTTGATGCTTTTTATTTTGTGACTTATATGGCAAGTACCATAGGTTTTGGAGAAGCACCGTATACTTTTAATTATGAACAGCGGATGTGGGTGAGTTTTGCCATATACTTTACGGTTATTGGCTGGTTTTACGGTATAGGTGCCATTGTCTCTTTGATTCAGGACGAGGCATTGAAAAAAGCGTTGAATCGCAACTCTTTTAGAAATCATGTACGAAATATCAACAAACCTTTTTATATTATACTCGGCTATAACGGTATTACAAAAAGTATTATAGACAGGCTAAACGGAAAAGACTACAGATTGGTTGTTTTAGACAAAGATGATGAAAAAATTGATGAACTGATATTGGAAAATTTCTATCCAAATGTGCCCGGATTTGTAGGTGATGCAACCAATCAGAAAATGCTCAAAATTGCCGGAATTCATCAAAAAAACTGTGTTGGCATTATCTCTCTCTTTGAAGATGATATGGTTAATTCCAAAATAGCCACCATCTCCAAACTGCTCAATAAAAAAATTGACATTATTGTAAAAGCTACATCAAAAGCGCAGCTTGAACACTTTAGAAGTATGAATTTGAAACATGTGAAAAATCCTTTTGATATTATATCAAAGCGTATCTATTACGGTATTACAGCACCATATATCTGGCTTTTGGAGATGTGGATGTATGGGCATATTCTCAAACTTAAAAAGAGAGACCAGTTTCCCAGAGGAAAATACATTATATACGGTAAAGGCAGAATGGGAAGAGCTATTCAGGAAGGATTGCAAAAAGCCGGCATAGAGTACGTGATTGAAGATTTTGACTCACAGCGGTATATAAAAGAAAAAAATACAACTATTTTTGGTGATGATGATGATATAAAAAGACTGCTCAAGCTTGGTGTAAAAGAGAGTGCCTGCATCATTGCTGCGACACAAAATGATCTGCTCAATCTTACTATTTTAAACAAGGCAAAACAGCTCAATCCGAATATTTTTACAATGGCACGTGAAAATTCATTAGATGACTTAAATATATTTCAGGCATCAAAAATCAATAAAATATATATTGTTGAAAAAATACTGGCAGATGCTACCTACAGTTATATAGCAAGACCTCTGGCAGATTTGTTTATACAAGAGGCAAGAAAAAAAGATGATGAGTGGGCAAAGGTTATTGTTCATATGCTCAATAACATAACAGGTATGAATCCTATGTATTTTGAAACAAAGCTCAATGATGCCAATGCCTATGCGCTGACCCTGCGACTCCAAAAAGGTGAAAATATAACCCTTGCAGATTTACGAAGATCCCGCGCAAACAGAAATGAAATGCTCCATGTGGTTTTTTTGTTGCTCAAAAGAGAAGATGAAATATATTTGATGCCTGATGCGAGAATGAATCTAAAAATTGATGATGAACTGTTAATTGTCTCAGATGAAGAGAATTATGATGATTTTGAGTATATTGTCAACAACATCTATGAACTGGAGTATGTTTTGGGATACAGGGATTTATAAAGGAAGTGTTAAAACAAAGAGAGTACCTGCAGGTTCGTTTTTTTGCACAGTAATTTTTATATCCATAGCTAAGGCAAGTCTTTTTACAATGTCGAGCCCCAAACCACTGCTGTTTTCATCACTGTAGGAACGTTCAAAGATTTTTTGCGGTTCTTTGATTCCTTTTCCGTTGTCTTCAATATAAAGAGCATTTTTTTTATGGTAAATTTTGACATATCCGTTTTGTCTGTTGTATTTACAGGCATTTGAGAGAATGTTTTGTAAAATCTGTTTCATTGCATGTCTGTTTATTTTTGCTTTAAAAACATTGCATTGATTTTCAAAACGAATATGGGGATAAAGCACTTTTTGCAGTTCAATAACCTCCTGAACAATAGGACAGATATTTTGTACCTGCATTTGAAAAGTCTCTTCTTGCAGCAGTATTGTCAGGTTTTCATGAAGTTCTGAAATACTGCTGATACTTTTTTTGAGTCTTCCCAAGGGCTTGTTGTTTTGCAGCTCAGGAATTTTTTCTATGAGTTTCATATTTAACTGCATTGCAGTGACAGGTGTATTTAAGTCATGGATTAAATCTTTTGCAAACTTGTCAAGTGTAGCGATACTCTCCTGCAATGGTTTTAAAGCACTTTTTGCAAGTCTGTAACTTATAAACGCAAAAATAAGAAGCAGTAAAACTTGAATAGTTATTATTTTTTGTTGCAAAACCAGGCGTTTTTTATTAAACTCTTCTTTTGATTTAAATACATGTAAATATTTTCCTGTTTTGTTCATTGGCAGTAGTTTTGAAAACTCATTCTCTCCAACAGTGAAATTTTTTATACCAATGTATTTGGGCATATCTTCAAAAGAGTGGTGGTATTCCTGTGTGAATGCATCCAAGGGTCTTCCCATTTTGATATGTCTGGCATACTCTATGAGTGAAAACTCTTCTTCTTTTAAGAGATGATTTTGCATCTGTTGAAAATAAAAATACCCTGCAGCCAAAATAAGCAGAGCAATACTGACAAAGTAGACAAGAAAAAATTTTAAAAATGCCAGTTTTTCATGATGATGCAAGACGGTATCCTATCCCTTTTATAGTTGTTATGGGTAAGCCGATTTTGCGAAGTTTGTTGATATGCACCCGCAAGGCTCCTTCGCTCATCTCTTTGTTCCCGTTAAGCTCTTCAAGTATAAGCTCTTTTTGCACTGTTTTGTTGAGGTTTTTAAAAAAGAGTTTTGTAATTTGCAACTCATAAGGAGAAAGTGGTATAAAATCAGACTTGTTGTAAAGCTCGTCTTTGTCAATCACAAAGCGAAAATCATTTACATGTAACTCATTTTGGTAGGTATGATATGCTTTTTTTAACAATGCGTGAATGCGTATAAGCAGTTCATCAAAATCAAAAGGCTTTTTAATGTAGTCATCCGCACCGACATCAAAACCGTTTGCCAATGAGGCAACATCACTTAAAGAGGTGAGAAAAATAGCGGGAGTAGTGTCTCCGCTTTGGCGTAAACTGTTGAGCAGTTCAAAACCATTCAACAAAGGAACATTCACATCCAAAAGCAGCAGAGTAAATTTCTCATCAAATGTAGCATCAAGCGCCGCCTCACCATCCTTTACATGTAACACTTCAAAAGCTTCACTTTCCAACAGTTCAATCAAGGTTTCTGAGAGTATTTCATCATCTTCGAGTAATAATATTTTTGACATACGAAAAGTATATACAAAAGTGCATTAGCGTAATGTTAATACTTCCATTAAGTTACATAAGCAACATTATGGGTGTATTGTCAATTTTTGATAATTAACACGCATTACAAATAATAGTTAATTATGTGATTTAATATTATCCTACCTATAATGTGTGTTAATAAAATAGTTGTATTCAACAAATTTTATGGCAAAAAGTAAAATGATAGAAGTATATATCAAATAATGCTAAAATATCAAGTTAGATTACATCTAAAATTGTCTAATTTGTAAGGAAAAAAGCAAATGAAGAAACTAAATCAATTATCACTTAAACAAAGAGAAGAGCTTTTCAGACAACTTCGTATTTCTATTACTCATCACTCAAATGCAATGGAAGGAACAACCCTTTCTTTTGGTGAAACTAAAGAGTTACTTGAACTAGGACATACAGCTGGACATAAACCACTTGGTGAACAACTTGTTATTTTAGGCTTTGCTAAAGCTTATGATGTCATAGTCCGCGAGGCTACAAATAAAGAAAATATTATTGATAGCAGTTTCATAAAAGATATTCATGCAATTATGTTTGAAGATGCTCTACATATAGCACCTCAGTTTGTTTCAAAGCCTATTGGAGCGTATAGACTAGATGAACGTTATATAAAGGGTGTGGATATAAAACTATCAGCACCTAATAAAATCTCAAATGATTTAGAAAATCTACTCTATAGATTTAATAGTAATAATATGAGTTTAGAAGATATTGCAGAGTTTCATGTATTATTTGAAAGAATACATCCATTTGCCGATGGCAATGGAAGAGTTGGAAGATTAATCATGGCTTTTCAAGCTATCCAAAATAATATTGTTCCGCCTCTTATTGAAAATGAACATAGAAGTGAATACTTAAAAGCCATTAATGACAAAAATGAACTTTTTAAGTTTATAGATGAGAGTATTCAAAATAGTATGAATTTAATAGACTAAAAAGTACAACAAAACGGGACTGAACACTAAGTTTAAAATTTTACGATAAAACCAATATAGTGGAACTATAAGATGAATATTAAACCTATTAAAACCCAAGAAGATTATAATGCTACATTAAGCCAAATAGAAAAATTAATGGATGCTAAACCAAATACACCGCAAATGGATGAATTGGAAGTGCTAACAACTTTAGTAGAAGCTTATGAGAAACAACACTATAAAATCGATGCTCCTGACCCTATTGAAGCCATAAAGTTTAGAATGGAACAAGAGGGACTCAAGCAAAAAGACTTAGTACCTATAGTTGGAAGTAAATCAATAGTTTCTGAAATATTAAATAAAAAACGAAAACTCACTATTGAAATGATACGAAATTTACATAAAGAACTCCATATTCCAGTTGAAAGTCTTTTTTTAGATTACAAAACAAACTGTGCTTAAATGCTAACTAGAAAGTAGCATCAAGAGCTGTTTTTTCCATTAAATCACATAAGCAACATTATGTGTGATATTGCCAATATTTGATAATTAACACACACAATGTTTTAAAGAAGACTAAGTAAAATTTACACTTTCCACTAAAAATCTTTGCAATTTGTCATATTTCTAATAATTAACATACATTACCAATAATAGTTAATTGTGTGATTTAAGGTTGTTTTGCCTATAATATTTGTTAATAAATAGTTATCCTCTCACAGCACGACTGTTTGACAACATAAAAAACTTGGAGACAAAATGGCACAAATGCATGTAAGACCTGGAATACATACAAAGTTTTATCTTAATAGATTTGCAGAAGATGAAGTCACTATCATCCAGAATCTTTCAAAGGATTGGTATGTTACAAGTAGTGGAAATAAAATCATACTTGCGGCTTCAGAATATGATTTTTTTCTTATAAAACCTACAATGTCATTTTCTGAAATGTTTAATATTGAGAGAGAAGTTATTTGTGTATTTAGTCCTTATACGCATTTTGAACCACGTACTTTAGATGCCTTTTCAGAAGCAGAAAAAAAATTAAGCGAACTTAGGACAGAAAGAATATGTAAAATTCTTATAAGCCGTGATAATAATATTGAAAACAAAATAGATTCTTTATTGAAAACTGATCCGGAACAACCGATAATTGTTCCTTTTACTTATGATGAGTTGTTAATAAAATATGATAAACACCTAATACAAAATCGATTTCGGAAACATTTTTATTCTAGAAATTTATTTGATTTTCTATCACCTCTTAAAAGTGATTTATATTTTTTTGGTAGAAGCCAATTAGTACAAGAAATAGTTAATAGACATAAATCTTCTGAACATACTGGACTATTTGGACTTCGAAAAAGCGGAAAAACATCTATTATATATGCGCTTGAAAGAACTTTGTCTAACTTAGATCAACGTTGTATATCTATTGATTGTGAAAATCCATCAATTCATAAATTAAGATGGAATGAATTACTAAAAAAAATAGTTTTTTGGTATCATGATTTAATACAGTCTAAAGTTAAATTAGATACATCGTCTTCACGTTATTTAGAAAAATCTGCTGCTGACAGTTTTGAAGAAGATATAAAAAAAATTTACATTTCAAAAAAGAAACAAAATATATTATTTATCTTTGATGAAATCGAGAGAATAACTCCAGGAACGGCATCATCTTTGCACTGGAGAGAGAATGAAGATTTTATTTATTTTTGGCAAACATTAAGAGGATTCTATCAAAGAAATCCAGAAATATTTACATATATGCTAGTTGGTACAAATCCAAGTTGTGTAGAACATGCAGTTCTTGTTGGACATGATAATCCATTGTTTGCTTCTATTCCATGTCAATATGTTCCAAGTTTTAGTGTTGAACAAGTGCGTGAAATGGTAAATAAGCTTGGTAGCTATGTAGGTCTTAATTTTGATGAAATTATTTTTTCAAAATTAACAGATGATTTCGGTGGACATCCTTTCTTAATTCGACAAGCATGCAGTGTCATACATAATGAGTATAAGGGTGAACGACCTGCTAAAGTAGATAAAGCTTTATATGAAAAGACTAAAAAACAATTTATTGGAAGTTCTACACATTATTTAAATATGGTTATCCAAGTTTTAAAAGATTGGTATCCAGATGAATATGAGATGTTAAAATATTTAGCTCAAGGTGATACAGCTACATTCCTTGAATTTGCAAATGACAATACTGAATTTACGAGGCATTTAATTGGGTATGGATTAATTCAACATAGTTCAAATGGGTATGCTTTTAATATAGAAGCAGTAAAAGAGTATATGTCAAATGAACATAAATATGAAAGGATCAATCTCACTGAGGAAGAAAAAGTTGAAGAAGTTTCTCGCAGGAGAAATATTTTAGAAAAAAATTTAAGAAAAGTAATAAAAAATTCTTTAAAAATGAATTTTGGTCAAAAAAAAGCTTTAGAAAAATTATTATCTTCTCTCCCCCAAAAAAGACGTGAATTATTAAATGCATGGAATTTTGATGACATTATGTCAATAGATTCATCTCCACTATTTTTCTTAGAACTTAAAAATCTTATCAATAGGGAGTGGAATAGTTTTCAGAATATTTTTGAAATGGAAAAAGAAAAAGTAATGTTGATATTGAATGAAATAAATTCGATAGGTAGACCAGAAGCTCATGCAAAAAATATTCAACAGTCTGATTTTGAACAAATGAGATTATATTTTAAAAAATTAGAAGCAACATTGGAAGAATGGGTTTAAAAAGTCTCCAACAAGTCAAAGGATCTAATCAAAAACCCGCAGGTGTTTTTGATTACTCATTAATGGAGATGAAGTTTTTCAAAAGATTGCAAAAAGATTAAATTTCACCAAACCTACAAAAGCTACACAAAGCTACACCCCCCCCTGTGAGTGAATTTCCACTTTTGAGGTGTATGGAACAAAAGATATAACAAGCACGAGGAGACTAATAATTTACCTTAGCGGGAAAATTACGGCTCACGACAGTCGTTATATTAAAAAATATCACATCTTGACAAAGCGTACGATATTTAGTACAATAGAGAAAATAAACTAAAGGGTTAACTATGACAAAAGTTATGTCAGTCAGTCAAGTTAGAGCAGATATTTACAATGTTATGGATGAAACAGCACAAACTCATGAACCGGTACTTATTACTGGAAAGAGAAATAATGTAGTTATGCTTTCTGAAGAAGACTGGAATGCGATAGAAGAAACATTGTATTTAAACACTATACCAAATATGGCTTCTTCAATTCAAAAATCAATGAATGCATCTGATGAAGAATTTAGTGAAAATGTTGAATGGTAGAGTATAAAATACTCTATAGCAAATGGGCATTAAAAGATGCCAAAAAATTATCAAGCGCCAACTTAGATAAAAAAGCTAAAGAGCTTATAGAAATCATCAGAAAAAACCCCTTTCAAAACCCGCCTCCTTATGAAAGATTAGTAGGGAACTTAAGTGGTTCGTATTCAAGAAGAATAAATATACAACATAGACTTGTTTATGAAGTAAAAGAAGATGAAAAGATAATAAGAATTTCTAGAATGTGGTCACATTATGGAGAATAAGGGTGTATAATTCGTAACGATATTTATTTTAAAAGGCCACAGTTTGAGCAGACGACATAAAAACAGACATAATAACCAAAAGAAAGACACAGTTACCTTTACTGAAAAAGATTTTTTGCCTACCACGCGTGCGGAGATGGATGCAAGAGGGTGGGATTATTGTGATGTTATATTGGTAAGTGGCGATGCTTATATTGACTCGCCGTTTATTGGGGTGGCTATGGTTGGTCGTATACTTGAGCGTATGGGTTATAAAGTCGGCATGATAGGACAGCCTGACATAGACAAACCGGATGATATTATGCGTCTGGGTGAGCCGCGACTTTACTGGGGTGTGAGTGGTGGCAGTGTTGATTCTATGGTAAGTAATTATACTGCTACAAAAAAGTTTAGAAATTCGGATGACTATACTCCGGGCGGAAAAAATAACAAACGACCTGACAGAGCAGTTTTGGTCTATACAAATTTGATTCGTCGTTATTTTAAAAATACAGTGCCTATAGTTTTAGGTGGCATTGAGGCTTCTCTTCGTCGCGTGACGCATTATGATTACTGGTCAAACAAACTCAAAAAGCCTATTTTATTTGATTCCAAAGCAGATGTGATGATTTACGGTATGGGAGAGATAGCGCTTGAGCAGTTAACCCGTGCCATAGATGAAAAACGGGACTACAGAGATATACGGGGCATTTGTTATATATCTAAAGAGCCGGTGTATGAGTATTTGCAGCTGCCTTCGCATCAAGAGTGTTTGGATGATAAAGAGAAGTATATAGACCTGTTTGATCTCTTTTATGACAACAATGACCCTATAGCGGCAAAAGGTTTGTGTCAGCCGGTAGACAGCAGATACCTTATTCAAAATCCTCCCTGTGATTATTTGAATGAAGAGGAGATGGATGCAAACTCCAACCTGCCTTTTACAAGGGAGTTGCATCCTTATTATGCCAAAGAGGGCAAAGTAAAATGTCTCGAGACGATTAAGTTTTCCATTATGACGCATCACGGCTGTTGGGGAGAGTGTAACTTTTGTGCTATCGGTGTGCATCAGGGAAGAAC
>JALSLQ010000072.1 GCA_026988235.1 Sulfurimonas sp. | reverse complement strand
ACCGCTTAAGTGTACTAACTCATTTTTAGCATCATATTCCACACCTATAGTGTCAACAAGACCGACTTTTTTTGCCTGGGCTGCTGTAAATATATGGGCATTTGCATAGGTGTCTCTTTTTTTTAAATTGAGATGTCTTGCGTCGGCAACATCTTTAGTGAACATATTATAAGTACCCATGATGACTTTGTTGAGTTCTGCTACCTCGTACTTTTTCCAAGGTCTGTCGGGCGTGCCGATTTGTTTATAGAGTCCGGCTTTTACCACTTGTGTTTTTATGCCAAGTTTATGCATAATACCACTTAAATCAGCACCTTCCATAATAACACCGATACTGCCTATCATACTTCCTGGATTTGCTATGATTTTATCAGCCCAAATACTCGCATAATAACTTCCACTTGCCATAGTGCCTTTGGCATAGGCTATGACAGGTTTTTTCTCTTGTAATCTTTTAATAGCATAAGCAATTTCTACAGAAGGGGAAACGGCACCGCCAGGAGAATTGACAATGAATAAAACACCTTTTACGGCATTGTTGTTTGCCGCTTTGTTTATTTTTTCTACTATTTGTGTAGAATCCACAATAGGACCGCTGAGATAGATTTTTTCTAAATTGTAATTTGTAAACTCTTTTTCACTTGCCGGAGCAAAGATGAGAATTAAAATCAATACAAATAGCATAGCCTTGAAATGGTTCTGTATATAGTTCATAATTGTAGCGATTGGAGAAAATATTTTTTTTAAAAAATTCATTTATTCATTTCCTTTTTCAAGTTTTCCATTAATAAAAACTTTTGAGATATTATAGCGGTGAAGTATTAAATGAATAGCTAACTCCTCATTTGGCTTGGTATTTAAGTCAAGAACAAGCATGTCCGCATTTTTTCCTTCTACTATTTCTCCTGTATTGAGTCCGAGTGCTTCGGCCGCATGAACGGTTGTTCCTTTTATAAGTTGTTGTGCAAATGGCAAAAGTGGCGTATCACTGTGCATAAACAAGGATATTTTCATCTCTTCAAATAAATCAAGTTTATAGTTTGAACTTAAACCGTCAGTGGCAACAACCCAACGAATCTTTTTTTCGTTTAATTTTTTGATATTGAGGGTAGGATTGCCTAGGAGTCTGTTGGAAATTGGGCAGTGAATAATAGTGTGATTTTGCTCGACTATTTGTTCTAATTCTTCTTCATTTGTTTTAACTGCATGTGTTAGCAGTGCTTCAAAACCGTCAAAATAGCTTAAAAACTCTTTGGCATCACTAACTCGTTTATCTTGTTTGAGCAGTGTTTGAAAAAATTCTTTAAAATCACCGCTGCTAGAATCAAGCCAATTGCGTTCAGCTTCACTTTCCATAAAGTGAGCAGTCAGTTTTAATTTTTCATTTTTTACGATACCTAAAGCTTTTTGTATAAGAATTGGGTGTACCGAATAAGGCGAATGTATGGCAACAGCAGGAAAAAATCCTTCTCTTTGTACAGCTTTTGAAGCGTCAAGTCGGGCGAGGAAGTCAGTAAAAAGTGCATCTGCCATGCCGGCTTGCGAACCTATTAGCTCATTAAAAAATACAACATTCTGTTTTGCATTTTGACAGGCCTCTAAATCCATAGCATGAGAACTAATGGCACCAAAAGTTGTAATACCGTTCTCAAGCATGTTATCGATTGCTTTACTCATACATGTAAGGTCACAGTCTGCCATGAGATCTTCTCTGTTCTCTATGACACTGTAAAGCCAGTTTAAAAAGTCACCGTAACTGAGCTGGTTTTTGTTGGCAGAGAACTCTACATGTACATGGGCATTGATAAGTCCTGGCATAACTAAGGAATTTTTTTGTAATTGTATTACTTTGGCTGTTGGAAATTTTTGTTGTAATTCTTCTAGATTTCCTATAGACTGGATGGTTTTCTCAAACGCTATTGCCTTATCTTTGAGTAATATGTTTGGTGTTAGTATATAATTTGGAACGAGTATTGTCATCTTTTTTTCTTTTTTTTCAAATTATACACTTTTTTTTAATATTAGTTTGGATAAAATAGCCCTTTAGAAGATAAAATTATAATAAAGAAAGGGTAAAAATGAAAATAGTAGTTATTCAAGGTCCAAATTTAAATATGCTTGGTATTCGTGAGCAGAATATCTATGGTCCAATGAAATTAGAACAAATACATGCACAAATGAAAGATGTTGCAACACAAAATGGTGCTGAGATAGAGTTTTTTCAAAGTAACCTTGAAGGTGAAATTGTAGATAAGATTCAAGAATGTTACGGAGAAGCAGATGGGCTTATTATAAATGCTGCTGCATATACACATACATCAATTGCTATTCGTGATGCTATTTCTGCTGTAAGTTTACCTGCTATAGAAGTACATATTAGCAATATAAATAGAAGAGAAGATTTTAGACAAAAAAACATGATTGCCCCTGTCTGTACATCTTCTGTTATTGGCTTTGGACCATTTGGCTATCATTTAGCGATGATGGGTATGCTTCAAATTATGAATGAAATTAAAGCAGCCCAAGAAGCTCAGGCACAAGCTCAACAACAACAAGCATAAGCTGTTACATGTATATAAAACGCAAGATAAATGAAAGATTGGATTCTTTTCATAGCTTGCATTTTCCTTTTGTAAAGAGTGTTACATGTAAACATAGATATGAAACAGTGGTAGGCATAGGTGGAAATGTCGGAGATGTTCGTCGCAGGTTTGAGCATCTTTTTATCTCATTACGAAAAGATAAAAGAGTGTCATTAATGAAAACATCATTGATTTTGAAAAATCCTCCTTTTGGTTATACAAACCAAGATGATTTTTTTAACTCAATACTCGTTTTGAAAACTTCAATGCAGCCAAAAGTTTTTTTACGATATTTACTAAGATTAGAAAAAAAATTTGGCAGAAAAAGAACTTTTGCAAATGCACCAAGGACATTAGATTTGGATATTATATTTTTTGATAACCGTACCATTAATACAAAAGATTTAATTCTACCACATCCTTTTTATGCACAAAGAGAGAGTGTGATGATTCCATTAGTGGGTATTTATTTATGAAAATATTAACATTTACAGGTTCTACTCCCTCCGAAGCACTTAAAAAAGCAAAAATGGAAATTGGCGATGAGGGTATGCTTATTGAGACGAAAGAAATTCAAAAAAAAGCTTTAGGGAGAGAAGCATTGTATGAAATAGTCATTGGAATAGATGAAGAAATGATTCCTGCAACATACAAAAAAATGAAAAAACCACTTTCAAAACAGCAACCTCTTAAAGAAGAAAGCCAAGAAATTTTATTTGATATTTCTAATGCAGCCAAACAAATATCAAAAATTTCGGCTGTCACAGATCCATTAGAAGATTTGTATCAGCCTTTATCCAAGCAAAATATTACATCGTCCGTAGAAACAAAAGAACTCAAAGAGATAAAATCTGAAATCAACAAACTGACCGATAAAGTAAAAATCATTCAAAATATGTTTTGGGATGAAAAGTCACCAGACTTGTCAAGCCAGATTCCGCCAGAATTTTCTGAAATTTATCGTCTTGCGTCACAAAGTGGAATGGACAAAGAGCATTTAGACTCTTTAATGCAGGTTACTTTGGAACATATGCCTTTGAAAATGCGAGAAAATTCATCAACAGTGAAACGCTATTTTCAAACAATATTACGAAAAATGGTGCCTATCCGAAGAGAAGCACTTCCTCGAGTAGGTACTAAAAAAGTCATCATGCTTGTAGGACCGACGGGTGTAGGAAAAACAACTTCTATAGCAAAACTTGCCGCACGCTACTCTTTTTTGATGGAAAAAAAGTATAAAGTCGGACTTGTCGTGCTTGATACATATCGTATCGGTGCGGTGGAACAGTTGATGCAATATGCGAGAATGATGAAATTAGGGATTGAAACTGTTGTGGATCCTCCTGAATTTTCAAATGCCTTAGAGTCATTGAAATATTGTGATTATATCTTGATTGACACAATGGGATCGAGTCCTTATGATAAAGTAAAAATTGAAAAAATCTATGAATGTTTAAATGCTAACAACACAGAATATAATGTAGATGTAGTCCTTGTAATGCCTAGTTCTATAAAATATGAAGATTTAAAAGTGACATATGATAATTTTTCAACACTTGGGGTAGATACCTTAATGTTTACAAAACTAGATGAAACGATGGGATTTGGAAATATTTTTTCTTTAGCTTATGAAACAAAAAAACCAATAAGTTATTTTTCTGTTGGGCAGGAAGTGCCGGAAGATTTAGTATGTGCAAATAGTGACTTCTTAATAGAATGTTTATTACATGGTTTTAATAGGAGTAAAGTATGATAGGAAATCAAGCAAAAAAGCTTGAAGAACTTGTTGCTTCAAACACTCAAAATAAAAAAGCTAAAAAAACGCGTTTTGTTGCCATTACTAGTGGTAAGGGCGGTGTAGGCAAAAGTACTATTAGCTCTAATTTGGCATATGTTTTGTCGCAACAGGGTTTAAATGTCGGTATATTTGATGCAGACATAGGATTGGCAAATTTAGATGTAATGTTCAATGTGAAAATTAAAAAAAATATTTTACATGTTTTAAAAGGTGAGGCAACAGTGTCTGATATTTTGATTCCTATCACACGCAATCTGATTCTTATTCCGGGTGAAAGCGGTGATGAAATATTGAAATATTCTGATATGGCATTATTTGAGAGGTTTATGCAAGAAGCACAGGTTTTGGATAAACTTGATGTTATGATTATTGATACAGGTGCAGGAATAGGTGAGCATATTCAAATGTTTTTAAATGCTGCAGATGATGTGATTGTAGTAACTGTTCCCGATCCGGCGGCAATCACAGACGCTTACGCAACGATTAAAACAATAGCTACGCTCAGAAATGATGTGTCAATGATTCTAAATCAGGTAAAAAATGAAAAAGAAGCTGTCGGTGTTTTTGAAAAAATCAAAAAAGTTGCTAATGCAAATATAGGTTCAGAACTGGATTTACAGTTGATTGGAAAAATAAATGCAGATAGTAAAGTCTCCGCATCGGTAAAACAACGGGCTCTTTTTACAAGGCTTTATCCGGCTTCTCAGCCTAGTAAAGATATAAATGCTATTGTGAGTAAAATTACACAGAAGCTGGAACGAAATGTGCTGGTTACATCCAATGAAAGTGGTTTGTCCGGTCTATTTAAAAGATTAATGGACCATTTTTAAGTCTTATTTGGGGTAGTTATGTTTGGTGAAAATTTTGTTTATTTTTTTACTGTTCAGGGTTTTTTTGTAGGAATCATTTTTGGTATATTAAAATCTTTTGATGCGCAAGGATTGTTAGTATATACATTTTTTATTACTATTTTCTTTTACCTTTTTTCTCATGTAATTATTGCATTGTACTATAGAACGATTACTGGAAAAACATATAATTTTCCTAAAGATAGACATGAAAAAGAGTTGGACATTTTTGTGAAAGAGATAAATAAAAGAGAAAAACTAATAGATTCAGCGTGTAAAATAACTGATCTTGCTATTAAAATGAACTCTGAAGATATAGCTGGACAAAAATTATGACAAAAAATGCTTATATCCAAGACTTAAAACACAAAGAAGATGAATTAGCAATTCAATATCTTCCAGCAGTAAAAGCAATGGCCTTTCGGCTTAAAGGGAGACTTCCAAGTTCAGTAGATTTTTTTGATCTTTGTGCAATCGGGACAGAAGAGTTAATCAAACTCGCAAGACGATATGATGAAAAGTTAAATGACTCTTTTTGGGGATATGCAAAAAAAAGAGTTTATGGTGCCATGCTTGATTATTTAAGAAGTTTGGATATTTTAAGTCGTGCTAGTCGAAAACTAGTAAAGGCGATAGATTATGCAATTGAAGAATATAGATTGGTGCATGATGAAGAGCCGAGTGATGATGAACTTGCACAAATACTTGATGAGAGTGTAGAAAAGATTCATGAAGCGCGTGTGGCTTCTAGCATTTATACGGTAATGCCACTCCATGATCAACTACAAGTTGGTGATGAAGGTGCTGCTCTTGTTCAGATTGAGAAAGAAGAGTTAATCACAGTTATAAAAAAAGTACTTTCTGCTTATAAAGAGCGAGAACAGATGATAATTCAGTTATACTACTTTGAAGAATTGACTTTAAAAGAGATTAGCAGCATTTTAGAAATAACAGAATCTCGTATTTCACAAATTCATAAATCAGTGATTCAAAAAATCAAAGACAGTATAGGAGCATAATATGGCAGATATACTTTCACAAGAAGAAATTGATGCTCTTTTAGATGTTGTTGAAGATGAGGGTGATAATGTCCTAGAAAGTGATGAAGAGAGCTTAATGCCACAGAGGCAGGTAACTCTTTATGATTTTAAGCGTCCTAACAGAGTTTCAAAAGAACAGCTCCGTGCATTTCGTGGTGTTCACGATAAGATGGCAAGAAGTCTAGCATCTCAAATATCTTCCATTATGCGTTCTATTGTTGAAATACAGCTTCATTCTGTTGACCAAATGACTTATGGTGAATTTTTAATGAGTTTGCCAAATCCTACTAGTTTTAATGTTTTTTCAATAAAACCGCTTGAGGGAAGTGGCATTATTGAAATTAATCCTTCCATTGCTTTTCCTATGCTTGACAGGTTGCTTGGTGGCAAAGGTGAGCCTTTTGATGCAAGTCGTGAATTTTCAGATATTGAACTTAGCCTATTTGAAACAATACTTCGGGTTATGATGAGTACCCTTAAAGAGGCTTGGGGTCCGGTTATGGAAATTTATCCGGCAGTAGAATCTAAAGAGTCTTCTCCAAATGTTGTTCAAATTGTTGCACAAAATGAAATTGTTGTGATGGTTGTTATGGAAATTATTATCGGACATTCTTCGGGTATGATGAATATATGTTACCCTGTTATCTCTCTCGAACCTATTTTACCTAAACTGGCAAGTCGTGATTTGATGCTAAATGAAACAAGTTCTAAAAAAAGTAGAAATATGGAATTGAAAGTTTTGCTTGGTGGCGCAAAAGTAAATATAGAAGCAAACTTGGGTGATGCAGATTTAGATATGCATGATATACTTGAGCTTAAGGTTGGTGATGTAATAAGGCTTTCAAGTGCTGCAGATGATATTGTTACTGTAGCAGTGGATGGAAAAGAGAGATTTCGTGGTGAAATAGGACTGCGAAGATTTCGAAAATCAATTAGTATTACAGAAATTATTGAGACAGAAAAAGATACCGTAAAGCGTGCTTTAGAAAATTTAGAAAAACAAAGACATGAAAAAATTTCTGGTGTTAAAGATATAATACATCAAGGTGAAGAAAATTATAAAAATGAAGGTGAGGAGTAAATATGAGTGACTTTATGAAACTATTTGAAGATGAAACAGTTGGTACTATTGAAGCACTTATTGGAACTGCTCCGAGTTTAGAGTTAAAAGAAGAACAAGAATTAAGTATAATTTCTAATATAGTACCACCTATTGTTTTAGTGAAAATCAAAGTAAGTGGTGCTGTGGATGCAGATGCAATGGTCGCATTACCGCCAAATTTAGCAGCTTCACTCTCAGATATGATGATGGGCGAAGAAGCAAGTGATAGAGAAGATGTTAGTGAAGATGATATAGATGCTTCAAAAGAGATAATTTCAAATATTTTTGGAGCTATTGCCAATACACTTTCTGCTCAAAAAGAGCTACCTGTATTATCTTTTAGTATTGAAAGTATAGAATTAATAGGCGATAATGATGAAGTAAGTTTAGAAAATTTCAGTAGAATGTATGTTTATAAGTTCACTTTAGAGTCAATACATTCCTTATTGATGTTTATTATAGATGAAAAGTTAAAAAATTCATTGTTTCCTTCAGCAATTTCACAAGAAGAACTTATTGCCCAAGGAAATGAAAAGAGTGCATCAGCAGCACATGTATCGCGAAATTGTGAAGAAGATATCAGTTTGAGTAATGATGAGATGAAAAATATTGCGCTAATAATGGATGTAAAACTTCCAGTTAAAGTGAGGATTGGCAAGAAAAGAATGCTTTTAAAAGATGTACTCAACATGGATATTGGTTCAGTTATAGAATTAAATCAATTAGCGAATGATCCACTTGAAATTTTAGTAGACAATCATGTAATAGCCCAAGGTGAAGTTGTTATTGTAGATGGCAACTTTGGTATTCAAGTTACGACTATAGGGACAAAAAAAGAAAGACTAAGACAGCTTAAAGGATAATAGTTAAAAATGAAAGAAAAAATTTTAGTAGGAATGAGTGGAGGCGTTGATTCCACCATTACCTCATTATTGTTAAAAGAAGAAGGGTATGAAGTAGAAGGTTTATATATGAAACTTCACTCAAAACCTGGATATCATGAAATTCATCAAGCTCGCGCCCAAAAAGCTGCTGATTTTGTAGGTATTAAATTACATGTACTAGATTTACAAAAAACATTTAATGAAAAAGTATTTCAACCATTTATAGATACATATGCTGAGGGAAAAACTCCAAATCCATGTGCACTATGCAATAGAAACCTTAAATTTGGCGAAATGATAAAATTTGCCGATAAAATAGACGCAAAATATTTAGCAACTGGACATTATATAAAAACAGATGGAGAGTATTTATATGCTGCAGATGATGATACAAAAGACCAAAGTTATTTCCTTTTTTATATTAATAAAGAAATTCTTCCAAGATTGAAATTTCCTTTAGGGGAGAGACATAAAAAAGATATAAAAGCATTGGCCGCTTCTATAAAAGGGTTGGAATCATTTTCATCACAAGCGGAATCAAGCGAAATTTGTTTTGTGGAAACAACATACACAGATTTACTGAAAGATTATGTAGAAGTTGATCAAGTTGGAGAAGTCTTAGACAGAGAAGGTCATGTTATTGGTGAGCATAAAGGTTATATGCATTATACGATTGGAAAACGAAAAGGTTTTACTGTGCATGGTGCACATGATCCTCATTTCGTTTTAGAAATTAATCCTCAAAAAAATCAGATAGTAGTTGGAAAAAAAGAAGATCTAGCTTGTTATGATGTGAAGCTAAATAATTTAAATATGTTTGATGATAGAAAAGAGTTTGATACAACGGTAAAATTAAGATATAGAACTAAGGCAGTTGCATGTCATGTGAAGATAGAAGAAGACATAGCATATTTAACACTTAAAGAGAGTGTATTTGGTGTTGCAGTCGGACAAGCTGCAGTATTTTATGATGATGACAAGCTCATAGGTGGTGGCTGGATTATTGAATCTTAGCCATCACAAAGTTCTATAAAAAGTAACAAATAAAAAGCTTCAAAAACTCCATCCAATTTTCTACAAACATTAAGCGAATTCTAAGCAACACTTCCCTATAATTCCCATCCACAAACAGAGAGACCTTGTTAAAAAGGCCTAGAGAGACTTCGAGTTGAAGCCACTTGAAATTGTTTGAGATCATTGAAAACTAAGCAAGTAAGAGAGCTAGATGTAGTAAC
>JALSLQ010000071.1 GCA_026988235.1 Sulfurimonas sp. | reverse complement strand
TTTTCGATAAAATAAAATTATGAAAACAACTCTTATAGCACATTCACCTGACGCCGATGATATTTTTATGTACTATGCCATCAAATTTGGTTGGGTAGACATGAAAGATACACAATTTGACAATATTGCAAAAGATATACAAACACTTAACGAAGATGCCCTTAATGGTGTATATGATATTGTTGCCATAAGTTTTGCACTTTATCCTCATATACGAGAAGAGTATGCACCCTTGCGTACTGCTGTTAGTTTCGGTGAGGGCTATGGTCCAAAAGTTATAAAAAGAAAAGGACAAACGCTCAAGCGTAATTTTAAAGTTGCCCTAAGCGGGCAGCATACAACAAATGCTATGCTCTTTCGTATAGCATACCCTGATGCACGCATCACTTATATGAATTTTCTTGAAATTGAGGATGCTGTTAAAGAAGGAAAAGTTGATGCGGGAGTCCTCATCCATGAAAGCATTTTAACCTTTGCGGATGAACTTGAAGTAGAGCGTGAACTGTGGGATATTTGGCAGGAACTTGCCGGAAAAGATTTACCTCTGCCTCTTGGCGGAATGGCAATCCGCCGTTCACTACCGCTTAATAAAGCAATTGAATATGAAGCGACACTGACCAAAGCGGTACAGGTTGCCCGAGACCACAAAGAAAGACTCTCACAAATGCTACTTGAGCGGGATTTGGTACGCATAGATGCCCCTACACTAGAAAAATATCTTGAACTCTATGCAAATGACGAGTCTATTGCTCTTAGTGAGATTCAATATAAAGCGATTGATAAACTTTTTGAAATCGGGTATAAATATGGATTTTATGACAACCCCGTCAATATCAATGATTATTTAATTCCTACAGAGTACACGCAACTAAGAGAATCTTAATGGAAGCAAAACTCATAGGTTTAGGCGTTCAAACATTTCAAATAGCACTCTATTTGGCACTGCCGGCACTGTTAACAGGAATGCTAGTTGGTTTGGCTGTCAGCATATTTCAAGCAACAACACAAATCAATGAAATGACACTCTCTTTCATCCCTAAAATTGTTGGTGTTGTTATCGTCATTGTGCTTACTATGCCATGGATGCTCAATGAAATGACAGACTTTTCACTCGAGGTATTTAATATGATTCCTACCTTTGTCAAGTAATGCAGTTTAGAAGTATTGATTTTTCACAATATTCCTCTTTCAAAATAGGAGGAATTTTTGATGTAGCCTTACTGAAAAATGATTTTAAAAATATAAATCAATATTATCTTATAGGTTCATGTAATAACACCCTCATCGGGTCAAACCCTCCAAAATTAATGATGCTTGATAAAATGTATGATTATATTAAAATACAAAACAATCTGCTCAAAATCGGTGGAGCTACTCCTTCGGGCAAAATTGCCTCATTTTGTAAAAAAAATAATATAGCAAATTTTGAATTTGTTTCTCATCTACCTGGAAAACTTGGAGGGCTTGTTTTTATGAATGCTGGACTTAAAGAGTTTGAGATTTTTAATCATCTTGTAAATATTACAACACCTTTTGGTATAAGAACGAAAGAGTCTCTGAGTTATGGATACAGATGCACAAATATCGACGAACCTATACTTGAAGCCAGTTTTCATATTGAATATGGATTCAACCTAGAAAAAGTTGCAATTTTTAAAAAAATGCGAGCCAATCAACCATCTATTCCTAGTGCAGGAAGCTGTTTTAAAAATCCTAAAGATGATTATGCGGGTAGGCTTATAGAAGCTGTCGGATTGAAAGGACAAAAAGTTGGAGCGATGGAATTTAGCACCCAACATGCCAATTTTTTAGTCAACCACGGTGACGGATGTTTTGAAGATGCAATTTTTCTTATAAACGAAGCACAAAAAAGAGTCTTTGAAGTATTTGGCATAAAATTAGAGTTGGAAATCATTATTTTAGACACAAAAATAAAAACACTCTTTTGATGTAAAATCAATTCAGCCCAAACTTTTGGAACTGGTACTCCAGTGCCGGCTATTGTTACTTTTTTGCCACTCTCGCCCGCACTGAAGTACGGGTTCCGAAAAAACATCTTTTTGAAACTGGTTTCAGTACCGGCTATTGTTACTTTCTTGCCGAGTCGCTTGAAAGTAAAAGCTTTATTAAAAACGAAGCATTAAACCTGCAAAAAATCCTGAAAAATTCATATCTGTTTTTACATCCAAATTATTTTCATCTATTTTAATTTTTTGTGTTCGGTAACCGATTTCAAGAGCAGGTTGCACAACCGGTGATATATCAAATGTATAATCAACTTTTATGCGAGCATCATAAATAGTTGAAGAACCTGTAGTGATATACTTACCATCACTCTCAACCCCAATATTAGTTCCTGGAATTTCTACTCTTACTCTTGCATAGACAAGAGGGATAGGTGCCGTATAAGTATCTTCATAACCCGTAAATGCCCCGTTTGGTTCTACTTTATAATCTAAATTCATCACTTTTATATCAAGTCCCAAATCTACCGTTGTCCAAAATGTATTGTCTAAAACATTGTAGTATGGAATAATATCATATTCTTTTATGTCCATAACACTGTTTGTATTGACCGGTGCCACTAAGCCGTTCCATGAACCGCTTGCTTTTCCTGTTGCATGAATACTCACATATTCCAGTCTTATATTTGGGAGAAAAGGAATTGGATGCTTTATGAGCATCCATACATACGGTGATGTATCTTTTGTTTCATCAAAAGTATTTGTACCAGTTACACCTAAACCTTTGTCATAATTAGCTGTTCCAGAAGGCGTTTGCGCCCATGCACCTGCACCGATTTCGACTTTTGTAATATCTGCATAGAGTGAAGCACTCAACAATGTACCCATTGCAATAGTAGAGAGAATTTTTTTCATATTGACCTCATTATAAATAATTTTTTGTATTATATCAGAGAGTTTTGGGGGAATTATTAAATTTGTTGCTTAGGTGCTTAAAGTTTGCATTTTGAATAAATCAAAATGCAAACAGAAGGAGAAATAAAATGAGACAAACTCACTTCATTTTTTGCCACCAATGGCGGCAAATGTTAGTAAATTATTTTTTAGCAGCTTCTATTGCAGCGTCATACTGAGGCTCTTCAGTAATTTCTGGAACAATTTCTTTATAAGTTACAATTCCGTTAGTATCTATTACAAAAATAGCTCTACATGTAACACCGGCAAGCACAGAGCCACCTAAAAGTACACCGTAAGCATTTGCGAAATCTTTGTTTCTAAAGTCAGAAGCAACAGTTAATTTGTCGATTCCTTCAGCTGAACAAAAACGCCCTGCAGCAAATGGAAGGTCCATAGAAACAACAACAGTTTTTACACCCTCAAGTTCTGAAGCTTTTGCGTTAAAGTTACGAGTTTCAGTCGCACATACACCTGTATCTAAAGAAGGAACAACGATGATAAGTTGTTTTTCGCCTTGTGCTCCACCAACTTTTACATCACCTAAACCATCTGAGTTAACTACATTAACCTCAGGTGCTTTATCGCCTACATTTACTTCATTTCCTAATAACTCTACATCTGACCCTTTGAATTTAGTTGTTGCCATTCAAATATCCTTAATTTTATTTTAAAATGAAGGAAACCTTTAATGATACTACACTTTACAATGAGCGAAGCCCATTATAAAGGTAGGGACTAAAGTCCCTACAACCCCCTAAAGCCACAAAAAGTAACTTTTTGAGAGAAATAGATCAATTGAGTTTCCTTCGGCAAAAAGCCCAAAATACCTTAGTATTTTTTGAAAAAAGAGCTTTCTAACCTTTTTGTATGAGAAGTATATTTTAATTCGGATAATAATTGTCTTATTTAGTAAACAAGTCTTTTCAATTAAGATTGATTTAAGCTATAAGTTACTTTTTGAAGCAATGTCTAAATCTTCTAAAGAGGTAAATCTTTTCTTCTTATACATATCTATCGCGACGCGTCCTATCATCGCTGCATTATCGGAACAATACTGCAAATCACTTAAGAATAAATTTGCCTTATAGGGCTGTAACAGTTCTTTAATCTGCACACGCAAATAAAGATTTGCACTTGCCCCACCGACAATTGCAAAATTTTTAGGCGGATGGTTTTGAAAATATTTTTTGAGTTTATGTGTTAAATGTTTTGTGGCTATATGCTCAAACGAAGCTGCTATGTCTTTATAATCTGTCGGCTCCGCTTTTTCAACGGCAAGTCTCACTGCATTTTTCAGCCCCGAATAACTAAAAGCAAATTTTGGCGTTCGTAACAACGGCACGGTAAAATTGTATCTTTTCCTGTCCCCTTCTTGTGCCAACGCTTGAATGGCAGGTCCACCGGGATAGCCTAGCCCCATCATCTTCGCCACCTTGTCAAAACTCTCACCGAAACTGTCATCCATACTTTTTGCAACGGTCGTAATCTCATTCAGACTTTTTACTTCCATAACCTGCGTATGTCCGCCAGATACCAACAAAACAGTAAGAGGAAAAATTGCCTCTTTTTCAATAAAAAGTGAATAAATATGCCCTATCAAATGATTGACCCCAATCAATGGAATATCAAGCGCCACACTCACAGCCTTTGCCAAAGTCACCCCTTCTATGAGCGTTACGGCAAGTCCAGGGCTTGAAGTGACTGCGACGGCTTTTAAATCTTTGAAATAAGGTTCGCATTTTTCTAATATTTTAGGGAGTGCCTCTGCATGGAGTCTTGCTGCAAGTTCTGGTACGACACCGCCGTACACACTATGCTCTAGCTCTTGAGAGATTTTTTTATGAAAAAGCAGTTTTTTTGTTGCTATTTGCGTGATAGATATTGCACTGTCATCACAAGAGCTTTCTATACTTAAAATCATACACTTTGCCTTACAAATTTTCGTACTTCTTTATCTATGCTAAAAATATCTGTTACATGTAATGGGTCTGCGTCACTAAACTTTTCAAATGCGTTGATAATATTTTTACTAATATCCATAAAGCCTATTTGTTTTGCTATAAACATCTCAATGGCGGCTTCATTCGCTGCATTAATGACAACACCTCTTGTCGGATTTTTTAAAAGTTCTTCTTTGATTTCCCAAATAGGATAGCGTTCTTTTTCTATTTTTCTAAATTCTAAAGAGCCGACTTGCAGTAAATTGACAGGTGAAAGTATTGCTTCATCCATTTTTTCATTCAACGCATACGCGATGGGCAGTTGCATACTTGCATTTGCAAAATGTGCTGTAGTTGAGCCATCTTTAAAGTCTATCATCGCGTGGATAAGCGACTGTGTTTCAATGATGGCATCATACTCTCCTTCGCCAAAAAGCCAACGCGCTTCTAAGAGTTCAAATATTTTGTTGACCATGGTTGCCGAGTCTATCGTGATTTTTTGCCCCATTGACCAGTTAGGATGTTTTTGTGTATCTGCAAGTGTCGCCGTTTGCAGTTTTGCAATGTCCCAGTCTCGAAAAGCACCACCACTTGCGGTAATAATCATTTTACTTACAGGTCGTTCTTGCAGTAGATACCACAATCCGAAATGTTCACTGTCAATGGGCTGAATTTTGGAAATATCTATAAATTTACCGCAGGCTACGAGGGATTCTTTATTTGCCAAAGCTACTTTTTTATCGCATTCTATGGCTTTAAGTGTAGGGCGCAAACCTAAAAAACCTACAAGCGCATTGACAACAAGTTTCGAGCTTGCTGCTGCTATTACATGTAATATAGCCTCTTCACCACTATAAACATGAGAATGATTTACTTTGGAAATATCTTCTTTATTTGCCACAACGACAACTTTTGGATGATGTTCTTGTATCTGTTCATTCAACAGTCTGATATTTTTTCCACAGACCAACACCTCAACAACGATGCCAAAACGCTTGGCAACAAGCAAAGCATTGACACCTATGGAACCAGTTGAGCCTAAAAGTACCAATTAAACTAACCCACGCAACAATACAAGCATAACAATAGCACCAAAAAGGTAGCCGTCTATTCTGTCAAGTATACCGCCGTGACCCGGTAGGATGTCTCCGCTGTCTTTCACACCTGCACTTCGTTTGAGTGAAGATTCAAACAAGTCTCCAAAAATAGAACTCAAAGCTACCATAAATGAAATCACAAGCCCAATCCAAAAGTCTACAACAAAAAGTCCAAGGTAGGCGCCGACAAATGTTGCCAATGCCACGCCACCTATAACACCTTCTAGCGTTTTATTTGGGCTTGTCTCACTAAATTTTGTTTTGCCTATACTTTTACCGACAAAATAAGCACCGATGTCCGTTAATGCGACCACACCAAGTAACCAAAAAAGAGAAAGCACCCCATACTCTTCATACATTGTTAAAATAAATAATAGTCCTGCAGTCGGATAAATAAAAGGCAAAAAATCAACCCATTTTAACTTTTTGTCATAAGCTACAGCACCTGCATACGCGACACCTGCTAATACAAATAAATCATCACCGTAAGGGTAAAATGCGGCTATTAGCCACAGTCCTGCAGCAAAAGGTAAAAGATTGTCTTTTTCTACCCCAAAAAGGACTACCGCTTCTTTAAAAGCGAGTAAATATACAGCACCTAAAAAGAGCCACATAACAAAAAAGTTATCTATCAAACCGACAACCAACACTACTGCTAACAACGCTAATCCCGTGAAAATTCTCTCTTTGCTATCTCTTAATATACTCATAAAAAATCCCTATAAATTTTCAGATAAAAGATTATATCGAATCAGACTTTAATATCTAATAGGTGTAAGGGCTTCTCTTCTTTTTCTTCTTCTTTAGCGATTATATGCCCTTTTTGCTTTGGAAAATTTTCTGTCTCTTCATCTGCTTCTTCTCGTTGATGTTCACGGTCAGGGTCTATTTCATGACTTTCTTCGGCAGGGCGGACTTCTTCAATCTCTTTTTCTTTTTCCTGTACGGCAGCTTGCGCGGCAATATTTTGCAAATCAAAACGAGTGTATTGATTTCCTTGTAAAGGTGTGACGGCAGGTGTCATTTGATTTACTAAAACGACATTACCGATAGCTCCGACACTCATAACATCCTCCTCTATTTTTTACTCCGCTGACCATTAAGGTACTAAAGCTACAAAAAGCAATATTTTTTGAGAGAAAAGTTTTTTCGGAATCGGTACTTCAGTGCCGACTGTTACTACTTTCATGCCACTTTCAGCCCGCACTAAAGTACGGGTTCCAAAACTGCTTGAAAGTCCGCGTTCCAAAACTCTTCGGAATCGGTACTTCAGTGCCGACTGTTGCTAGGCTCTTGTATCTACCTCTATTGTCTTGTATTTATTATACAACACATTTGCCCCATTTTGTATGGTGACTTCTCGTCTTGGAGTATAATCGACCAAAAAGCGGTCTTTTGAAGTGGTGCTGAATTCCACACAGAGTTTTGCCGCTGCCATAATGATGTTTTGCGGGAGATTTTGCTTGTCGGTTGTAATGATAACATGGGCAGAGGGGCGGTCTTTCATGTGCAACCATATATCTTTTGCCCGGGCATTTTTTAAAAGTTCCACATTGCCTTTTTCATTTTTCCCAAGTTGCACTTTGTAGCCTTCTACCCAAAACACCTCTATAGAATCATTTTGCTTCACTTTTTTATTTTGTACTTTTTTTGGAAAAAGCAGTTCTATTTTGGCAACATCTTTTGCTTCTTGCACGACATTTATAAAAAGCTGTAAATGCTCTATTTTTGAGCGCAGTGACTCCTCTTCTATATGCAGATGTTTTGCTTTTTGTTTTGCTTTTTTACTTTTGGCAAAGAACATTTCACTTATCATAAAAGGGGTTGGGTACTGTTTTTCCAGTGTCACCTGCACTTTTGAGCCGTCATAATCATCCAGCTCAATTTCTTTTACATAGGGTGTAATCTTTTGCACATTTGAGAGTACTAAATTTCCTAGATGCTCACTCTTTTGTGCCTCTTTTTCCAAGCTCTCCTGCGAATCAAGTTTTTTATAGAGTTTTTGCAATTTTTGCAATTTTTTCTCAAGCTGTGCAATTTTTTGCTTTTTCAGATTTTCAAGTTTTGCATTTTGCTCTTTTTCATACACTTCATACAAAAACTGCTCTACATCTTCAACCTTGTACTCTTTTGCCACAAAAGGAGCAGGAGGGACATCCAGCAGTTTTTGTCCGACTCGCACTTCCCGAAAAGAAGAAAACAGATCGACATGACGCAACGCCTCTAAGACAATGTTTTCTTCATCCAAAATAATGACATTGGTGTATTTTCCTGTAAATTCTATCTGTAGGTAGCTAATCTCTTCTTTATAAGCAGAAGCCAAAGAAGTTTTGATACGGATGATTTTGTCATTGTTGAGCAGTGTTACATGTAACACATTCGCACGGTTAAAACGCTTGGCTAAAATAACATCAAAAGGAGCATTATAAACTTTGGAACGCGGATACTCTTCACACTTAAAAATGCTTGAATTTGAGCGTTGCATATTAAAATAGAGTGTATCGCTTTTGTCAAAGACTATTTTTATAATCGTGTCACTCACCCTGTGAACTGCTGATATTTTTGTAAATTTTTGTAAATAATCTGTAATTTGTTGTAAATGTGAAAGTTTCATAAGAGTATTTTAGCTAAAATTTCAAAAACAAAAGAGGACTCTTAAAAATATGCCTAAAGGTTTCGGTAAAAACTACTTTACATTAGCAGCGATTCAAGCATATATCTCTTTAACAAAGATTATTGCCCTGTCTAGCTCTATATGTACACTTGACGGCAAACCTCTCAAACTAAAAATCAATTCTCCTCCTGCAAAATAAATCTACTAAAAAGCTTCTCGGAACCGGTACTTTAGTGCCGGCTATGCGTCTTTCAAGCCATAAAGCCCGGACTAAAGTCCGCGTTGTGAAACAAATATAAACTATAAATACAAAAGATAATAATGCAAAAAACAGTACAACTCTCACTTCTTTGTGTCGCTCTTTTGAGTCAGCTACATGCGCAGGAAATAACACTCGCACCACTTGAAATAACCTCAACAGCCATCAAAACAGATGAGCTCAGATCAACAGATGCTGTAGAAATTTATACAGCAAAAGATATAGAAAAAGCACATGTACAAAATATTTATGAGTTTTTAAATAAAGAAACATCAGTTTTTGCTACAAGTGCTTATGGAAATCCTTTTTTACAAAAGCTAGACATGAGAGGTTATGGTGTTGGTGATGGTTACCAAAATATTGTTGTAACAGTTGATGGTCGAAAGATGAATAATATTGACATGGTACCTCAACTTTTGTCTTCAATATCTCCATCATCAATTAAAAAGATAGAAATTATAAAATCAAGTGGTATTGTCCTCAATGGAGATGGTGCCAATGCCGGCGTTATCAATATTATTACAAAACAAAGTAATGATAAAGAGATTTCATTTTATATTGGCAATTATGGCTTAGTTGATGGTTCTTTTTATATTGGGCATAAAGATGATAAACTTTCTATTAATGTCAGCGGTGAAGCACAAAAGAGTGATGGGATAAGAAATATAGACGCTAGTGGAAATAAAGATAAAAATAAATTTTCAACTGCCAACTTCAATATAACCTATACGCCTACTGATATGCTAGAGTTAAGACTTAATAGTGGTTTTACTTATACAGATGTTATTTACGCAGGAACTATGACAAAAAAAGAGTACGACAGTGACCCATCCCAAAGAGGAACTGCTTATGGTTTCCCTAGTTATATAGTAAAGCAAAGTTACAATAGTAAAGTCATTGGTGCAGGTGCTACATATGATATAAATGATGAGTTGTCTTTGAATGTTGATGTCTCTCAAGAAAAAAAGAAATCAATTTTTTCTTATCCTTCAACGACAGAATATATATACAATTCAGCAAAAGCGACAATTGACTATAACAGTGATAAGATGTCAATCTCTGCAGGAGGGGAATTTTTTGACGGAGGACTCATTAGGTATTCTTCAGCACCAACTCTTAATTTAAATAAACGAAATAATGCTTTATTTATGTTAAGCCAGTATAGGTTAAATAACTTCACATTTAAAGCTGGGTATAGATACGAAAAAGTAAATTTAGAACATCTTGGAGCAGAAAACAATACTGCTTATTTAGATGGTGAAGAATTAGGATTAAATTATTTAATCAATAAAGAACAATCAGTTTTTGCTAACTATTCTCATTCCTATGAGACATCTAGTTTAGATAGACTTTTTAACTATTTCACTGGTGCTTATATGGGTTATGTAAAACCGTCTAAAGCACATAATTATACCCTTGGATATAATAATATAAAACCATATAATAAATTCAAGATTTCTTTATATTATATTGATTTGAAAGATGAAATTTATTATTATGCTGACCCTACTTATATCGCAAGTAAAAATACAAATATAAACAAATCACATAAATATGGGTTAGATTTCTATGATAAATATCTCATTAATCAAGAGTTTAATGTAGCCCTTAATTATAACTATGTTCAAGCTATCATTGATGATGAAAAAATAAATGGCGAAGATTATTCAGGTAATAAGCTTCCAGGTGTTAGCAATCACAACATAAAAGCAACACTCAATTATTTACCAAATGAGCATACAACTTTTGCACTTACTGAAGTTTATCGCTCGCAAGCTTATGCAGCAGATGATTTTAACAACAACTTTGCTCAAAAACAAGAGGCATACACAAGTACGGATGTTTCTTATACATATGCAAAAGATAATTACGAAGTTTTTGCTAAAATAAACAATCTGTTTAATCAAAAGAATGGTTTATGGATTAAAGATAATGCTATCTACCCTGTAAACTTTACAACAACGGCATTAGTCGGCTTTAAGCTCAAATACTAAAAGGTAGACCCATGAGTATAAAAACTTTTCTCCTTATCTCCCTTTTTATACTCAATCTGTGGGCAAATGAGCGCAT
>JALSLQ010000070.1 GCA_026988235.1 Sulfurimonas sp. | reverse complement strand
TTTTTAGACACATAAAAAAGACACTTGAAACAACAGAAAATTCAGGTTTTGTTTTTATAATCTGCAAAGCCGGACGAATGGTATCTGCCGTCGCATGAATAGCACCGCTTACCATACCGTCGGCATACCCCAAATAGACCATCATTGTCGCAAAGTAATTAGCATGGAGCAAGGCATCTTTTGCCGCCTCTTTTGTTATGCCTTTATGCTTTCTAAGTTCATAAAAAGTCTCTATAAATTCCTCTTGCAGAGGGGATGTTAAATGATTGACTATACTTGCCCCGGACAAATCAAGTCCTAAACGCTTGTACCGCCCTTTAAGTTCTTCTTCGTCCCCTATAAAGACAATCTCTGCTACTTCTCTTCTTAAAATTATTTCTGCCGCTCTTAAAATTCGTTCATCACTTGATTCGGGCAGAACAATCTTTTTTTTGTTTTGCGATGCCATGTAAAACAGCTTGTACTCAAACATCTGCGGTGTCATCATATCGCTGTAGGCAGTTGCTATTTTATCCTCGATTTTTTTTATATTGACACTACTGTTAAAAAGTCCCAAAGCTAATGCAATTTTTCGCTCAGAATTCACACGCAGTCTTGAGTGGACTTTCATTACATTTTTTGCAGTTTCATAGGTATCGGTATCGACTGAAAGTATAGGTACTTTAAAACTATTCAATCCTGCTATGAGTTTTTGTATATTTAGGTTAAGCTTCATACTAAAAGGAAAAATAATCGCACTAATATTTGGATAGCTCGAAGAGTGCAAGGCTCCAAAAAGTCCTAAAATGATGTCAGATCGGTCTGCAGGAACGATTACTAAGTCCTCTTCTTCGATTTGTTCTAAAAAATTATCGAGTGTCAAGGCGGCAACTTTGACATTTTTTATCACCCTTGTATGGTCATACGCTTCAAGCATCACTTTTTTTGCGCCAAGTGCATCCATCACATCTTCAATCGTAGGCAGATTTAACTCCCCAACCTCTTTTAAAAGGTAAACAGTATAAGAGACTTTTTCAAACATTTTTTGTAGTTGTTGCTCTTTTTTGGCATCAATTCTATTGATAAAAGTCGCAAAATGGGTACAACCTTCAGATAAAAGATACTCATTGTTAATCAAAACATTTTCATAAATCTCTTTTGCACTCTCTGTATCTGCTTTTATAATGTTAATAATCGGTGCCGCGAAATTTTGAGCAATTTTTATGTTTAAATCATAACTAATTGTCGAAGTTAAAAAAGAGTGACGAATCCCTTCACATAGTACAAAATCATAGTCTCGTTCTAACTTTTTATACTTCTGTAAAAGCTGAGATATAAGGGCAGTATCCTCTTTTTTAGAAATCATCTCTTCGACTTCTTGCACATCAAAACCGTAACACTCTTCATAACGCATATCTAAGTTATAACGCTGCAATATAAAGTCTATATCACCGTCTCGCACACTTTTGTCGAAAATAATCGGACGAAAAAAAGCGACCCGATGGAGTTTTCGCTTGAGTATTTCCATCATCCCCATAGAGACAAAAAGTGTTCCTGCATTTTTTTCTTGTGCTGCTATATAAAGTGACTTTATTTTCATTTTTTAGACCTTTTTAACTTTACTGCAATTCAGCCCGGACTAAAGTCCTACTTCCATTAAGTTAAGCAGCTCTTTGGAACCGCTACTTCAGTGCCGGCTGTTGCAACCTCCCTGCCACGCTCAGCCCGCACTAAAGTACGGGTTCCGAAACACTTTACCGGCTTTTTTAAAGCCTTATAATTTTGATTTACAGTATAATTCTATCTAAAAAACGGAACATTTATGACACCAAAAGAGTTGATGATAAGCAGATATGAAGCATTTGTAAAAAAAGAGTGGGTATATTTAGCCAAAACCTCTGTTTCTCAAACTGTTGCAGAATTAGAACAAGCCCCTGTATTAGAGTGGCTCAAGCTTGATGTGTTACATGTAACGCATGACACGGTAGAGTTTAAAGCCTATTACAAAGAGCATGACACCTTACATGTATTGCATGAAAAAAGCACTTTTATACAAGATAATGGCATTTGGAAATATAAAGACGGAGAACTCTACAACACGAAAATAGAGCGTAATGCAAGCTGTCCCTGCGGAAGTGGGAAAAAATACAAAAAGTGTTGTATAAAAAAGAGTTAATTGATTCTTGGAACCAGTACTTCAGTGCCGGCTATTACTTTCTTGCTACTCTCAGCCCACCCTAAAGGATGGGTTCCAACAAAGAGAGGCTTCCGAGAAAGCATTAATTTTCTTAACTTAATGGCATTGGGACTAAAGTCCGCGTTGTGAAATGTTTTGGAACCGGTACTTCAGTGCCGGCTATTGCCATGTTCTTGTAAGTCTGATGAAAGCACAAGATTTTCACAAGCGGCTGTTTTTGCATAATCATGCAAATATTCTAGCATCATTTTGGCGTAGCCTTTTTCACGATGTTTTTCATCTGTGACCAAATCAAAAACATAGAGATGTCTTTTGTGGTACAAATTCGTTTGTACCGCTACACCTGCATAACATACTAATTCACCGCGTTCTAAAATACCGAACATTTTATACTCCATGTGACGCATATCATATATAAGGTCTTCAAATTCATCATAGCTCAAATCACGATGGAGCTGTTTTACTACATCATAAACAGTGTAGAGTTCTTTTAGTGTCATTTCTCTTATTTGCATAGCATATTGTAACAAAAAAGAAGTAAAGCACAGGTTTGAAGTTTTCAAGACACAAAGCCCGGACTAAAGTCCGCGTTCCAAAGAGTCATGCTTTAGCGTCTGAAAGTCTGGGTTCCAAAACCATTTACCTCATGGAACCGGTACTTTAGTGCCGGCTGTTACAACTTTGACGCCACTCTCAGCCCGGACTAAAGTCCGGGTTCCAAAAAAGCTACTTAACTTCATGGAAATAGGACTAAAGTCCGGGTTCCGAAAAAGTTGCTTAACTTAATGGAATCGGTACTTTAGTGCCGACTATTTTTGCATTTAAGAAAGAGTACAAGCTTTCTATTTTATAATAAAAAAAACGAAAGGCTCTTATGAAATTTTTACCACTTATTTTACTTTTCAGTATACTTGCTTATGCCGGAGTTAAAACACCTTCGGATGTTTACTCGCAAACTTTAGTCCTTAAACAGATGGTTGTTACCTTACGAATGCAAGAAGGAGTAAACGCACCATTGCCAAAAGTACCACGACAGCATAACAAACTCCCGCGTCATGTTTTGCAAAAAACATTAGAAGTGCTGAGTAAGGTAAACAAATATCGAGAAATCAATAATTACGGTCGTATCAGTGTCCCTCCTGTTCCTGCCCGTAGAATTACTCCGCAAGATGTGTACAACAACGTCGTTCGTCTCAAAGAGGAAGTGCATTATCTTTTAAAAAAGAGAAATAAAAAATTTCACTATAAACGTTATGTAAATAAAACACCGAGTGACGTATATAAAGAGTTATGGGAAATCTCTTTGGGCTTTGATGCCCTCATCGGGCAAGGATTTACTCCGACAGATGTTTATATGCAATCACAACAAATTGTAGATATGATTAAATTTTTACGAAAATCACAAAGAGAATATGTAAAAATTCCTCTTCCTACAAAAAAACCAAATCTTCATCCAAATCATGCACTATATGCCTCTATATCACTTTTAAAGAAAATCAATCAAGATGAAAAAAAGCTTTGGATGAAACCTATTCCTGTTCCAAAAATCAAACAAAAAGTCATCTCTCCAACAGAAGTTTATGATTCCCTTCAAACGGTCAAAGCAGAGCTTAATAGAATTACACGAAGAATCGGGCTTGAAGCAACATTCCCACCAGAACAGCCAAAGAGCAGAAAAACACCCTCAGATGTTGTCCAAAACCTTGAGTATGCAAAAGCACTCTTGCCAAGCTTTGATTTTACAAAAAAACTCAATCAATACCCGCAAAACTCACTTATAAAAACACCAAATGATGTTTATGCTTTGAGTGAATTTATTTTAGATAAAATTGCTATTATTAAAGACAAAAGCGGTATAAAACTCAAAGCGAAAAAAGCACCTTTTGTTTATGGTTTACAACCTATTTATGTCTATGTCAAAGGACTTGAAGACTTAGAAAAAATTCAAAAACTTAAACTACTTAATGGTTTTTATCCTTCACAAATCCCAGCAGCACCCAATACAAAAATCACACCAAGTGAAGTCTATGAACTTATTTTACGACTTGATGATGAGATTAACCTCTTGTATAATTCTAAACGATTTAACTACCATCTTTTAGCATATAGAGACTACTTAGATAAAAAAGAGTATCAGGATAAAACACCCTCGGATGTATATCATAACTTGTGGAAGCTCTCCTATGAATTTGATACAATTCTCAACCAACAATACACGCCAAATGAAACTTATGCCCTTGCCCTCAAGATTAAATACAATGTAAATGTATTAGCAAAAGCCCTTACACAAAAGACCTTACATGTAAAAGAAAAGCACCATACTACAAAATCACCAAAAGATGTTTTTGCCCAAAGTTTAGCACTTATGAACAGACTTGAAATGATTAAAAAACGAGGTGATTTACAGTCCGTTTCTATCACGATACCTCAAGATAAAGAGATTACTCCAAACTCTGTTTATAACGCTTTACGCATTATTAGCGGTACGGTCTCAGAACTTCATATTTACTATAATATTGAACATTCACCTCTTATAATAAATAAAACGTTTAAAGAAGAAACTCCCTCTGATGTTTACAGTATCATAGAAACTACAAATATACTCGCAGATAAAATTTTACAAGACAGTAGCTATGAGAATTAGTCTCTCTACAAAAGTTGCCATCGGTACTTTTATTACGGCAAGTATTGCTGTTGCTATGGTCTCTTTTTTATCATTTCATTTGATGACGAAATATTTTAAACAAAACAGCCTTGCAAGTCTCTGTTTTGAGCTTAAAGAAGACAGTAAAAGTATCAAGTCATCTATAAATAAAATAGTATATGATGGCTATATCTTATCAAAAACCGATACACTTCGTGCATTTTACAGAGCCTATGAAAACAAATACAATTATGATGCAAAAACAAACAACACACTCCAAACACTAACAAATAGCTTACAAGATAATTTCACTTCTCTGCTCTCTTATAACAAAGCGTATTTTAACATTCGACTTCTACGAAATGACGGACAGGAACTCATTGCAGCATATAAAGATGCAGGAGGCATACATCTGCGTAAACCAAACGAACTACAAGACAAATCAAAAAAGAAGTATTTTCTTGAAGCCAAAGAAAAAAAAGATGGCGATGTATATATTTCAGACATTAACCTCAACAGAGAATATGGACAAATCAGTTATCCACTCACTCCTACTGTTCGGGTGGCTCTGCCTATTTATATAAAAGGAAAACTCTTTGCTATTTTAATCATCAATGCAAATGTTGACAAACTTTTTACTGTTTTAGAACAGTACCAAATAAAAAACACCCATAAACACATCTATATAGCCGATAAAAAAGGCTACTATATTTACAATCCTCAAAGAACGAAGATTTTTGGTTATGAGTTTGGCTATGCAAACTACACACTTATGCATGATTTTGATTTATCTAAAACGAGTTATTACACAGATGATTTGCTTTTTACTTATACGAAACTTTTTTATACCTCTACAAAATTCATCTATGTCGCCTTAAGCAGTCAAAATACTTTTTCACAAGCACAGTACAATGATTTTATACACTCTTCGATATTTTATGTTTTACTCATTTCTCTTTTTGTCGCACTTATTTCTCTTTATATTGTGCATCATCTCATTAGTCCAATCACACAGATTACAAAAACAGCCAAGGAGATTGCACAAGGAGAGCATAAAGAGCTTATAAAATTTGACACACTAGGTGCTACGGATGAGATTGGTGAACTTGCCCGTTCACTTAAAACAATGATGCACAAGCTTAATGAATCAAAAAAACAAATAGAAGAAAAGGTAGAAGAACGCACCCAAGAACTCAATAAACTCAATGAAAACCTTGAAAGCATCATCAAGAAAAAAACAAACGAAAACATCAAACAGCTTGAAGCACTCCAACAACAAAGTAAGCTTGCTTCAATGGGAGAGATGATAGGTGCCATAGCACACCAATGGAGACAGCCACTCAACGAAATCGGCATCGCCATTCAAAATCTCAAATATGATTATGAAGATGGGCTCATAACCGAGGAATATCTCAATGACTTTATCGCATCAACCAAAAAAGTCATTAAATTTATGTCCGACACCATAGATGATTTTAGAAATTTTTATAGAGTTGACAAAACAAAAGAGATTTTTAATGTTAAAGATGCCATAGAAAAAACACTCTCTATTCAAAAAGCACAACTTGTAAACAATCACATTTCTGTAGAGGTTATAGGAGATGGATTTGAAGTAAATGGCTACAAAAATGAATTTCAACAGGTCATTTTAAATCTTATCAACAATGCCAAAGACATTTTATTAGAAAAAAATGTAAATGACGCTAAAATTACAATAATTTTAAAAGACAATACAGTCATTGTTCGTGATAATGGTGGTGGCATTCCAAAAGAAGTTATAAAGAGAGTATTTGAACCTTATTTTACGACAAAAGAACAGGGTAAAGGAACAGGAATGGGACTTTACATGTCAAAAATGATTATAGAAGAAAACATCAAAGCAAAGCTTGATGTCTCAAACACCAAAGAGGGTGCAGAATTTAGGATAGATTTTAATGACTAAACACAATATAACTATACTGTATGTAGAAGATGAAGAAAATGTCAGAACAATGCTCTCGCGTTTTTTACAGCGATTTTGTAAAGAACTTTATGTAGCCCAAGATGGTCAAGAGGGTTTAGAACTCTATAAAAAACATACGCCCGACATCATCATCTCCGACATAAAAATGCCAAAAATGAGTGGACTGGAGATGCTCAGTGCTATAAAAAAGGAAAATCCTTCACAGTTTGTGCTCCTTCTGACTGCGCATAGTGACAGTGAATTTGTCCTTGAGGCTATTAATCTCAATGTTGAGGGTTATATTTTAAAACCGATTGATTTAGACATAGTCAATGAAAAAATCACTGCTTTAGTCGAACGATTACAAAATCGAAAAGCAGCAAAAGCCCTTCAAGAGAGTGAAGAAAAGTTTCGCACCATTGCTCACATTAGCTTGAGTGGTATCTTCATCTATCAAGATACATTTGTTTATGTCAACCAAGCACTGTGTGATTTGACAGGCTATAGCGAAAAAGAGCTCCTTGCTATGCACCCATGGGAAATTCTTGAAGAAGAAGATGCCAAAAGAATTAAAGCAATTTCAGCAAAAAGATTGCAAGGCAAAAATGTTGATGCTACCTACGCGAATGTCAAACTCAGAACAAAAAACAAAGAGATAAAAACCGTCAAAGTCTCTGCAACGACTATGCCATATAAAGACGGTTATGCCGGAACGGGAAATATGATAGATGTAAGTGATATCATAGAAACAAAAGCACGCTTAAAACTCCTCTCTCAGGCAGTAGAACAAACAAATGAGATGATAATGATAACAGACATTGAAGGAAACATCATCTATGTAAATCCCTCAACACTCAAACATACACAATATACAGAAGAAGAACTTGTAGGAAATAACATAAAACTTCTCAAATCAGGCAAACACACGAAAGAATTTTACAAAAAACTTTGGCAGACCATTTTAAATGGCTATAGCTATAAAAATATTTTTATCAACAAGAAAAAAGATGGCACTGTTTACTATGATGAAAAAATCATCTCACCACTCAAAACAGAGCACGATGACATACGATACTTTGTCTCAACAAGTCGCGACATAACAGAGCGCATAGCCCTAGAAAATGAACTCAAACACTTAGCGACGAAAGATGCCTTAACAGGAGTTTATAACCGATATAAAATAAATCTAAAACTCGAAGAAGAGTATAAACGAGCCAAAAGATACAAAGAAATTTTCTCACTTGTCATGTTTGACATTGACCACTTTAAAAAGGTTAATGATACTTTTGGACATGACGCAGGAGACTATGTTTTGCAAGAGTTGTGTAGAATCATCATGCAAAATATCCGTGATACCGACAGTTTTGGACGATGGGGAGGAGAAGAGTTTATGCTTCTTGCACCAAATACATCTAAAGACGAAGCTTTTGCTCTAGCAGACAAAATTCGCACATCAGTAGAGGAACACCCATTTGAAATTGTCCAAAAAATCACTATAAGCATAGGTGTAAGTGAGTTTCAAGAAAATGACACAGTTACCACAATACTCAAAAGAGTAGATGAAGCACTCTACATTTCAAAAGGAAGTGGCAGAAACAAAGTTAGCGCTCTTTAACCATATTTTCGATATAATCGCGAAAAATATTATATAGGCTAAAAAATTATGGTAAGAGTACAAAATTTAACAATGCGTTATGGAAATAGAGTGCTATTTCAAGATATAAACTTAAAGCTTGACCGTCACAAACGATACGGTCTCATCGGTGCGAATGGCGCAGGTAAAACAACTTTTTTAAAAATTCTCTCAGATCAGATTAATGAATTTGAAGGGGAAGTTATCATCCCAAAAGCAAATAAGGTCGGTGTTCTAGGTCAAAATCAATTTGCTTTTGAAGATTTCACCATTGCAGATGCTGTTCTTTATGGCAACAAGCGTTTATATGATGCCATCAAAGAAAAAGAAGAACTTTATATGAGTGGAGACTTTGAAGATGATGCTACAAACAACCGTTTAGCTGAACTTGAAACAATTTCTGTCGAAGAAGACCCTACATACGAATATGATGTAAACATCGGTAAAATTTTAGAAAATGTTGGTATTCCTGTTGAAGAACATCAAAACTTAATGAGCACACTCGATAGTGCTGATAAATTCAAAGTTTTACTCGCCCAAGTTTTATACCCTAAACCAGATGTATTATTTCTCGATGAGCCAACCAATAACCAAGATATTGAAACGATTACTTGGCTAGAAAACGAATTGCAACGCCATCAAGGAACTATGGTTGTAATTTCTCACGATAGGCATTTCCTAAACGCCGTAGTTACCAACATTCTTGATGTTGATTATCAAAAAATTCGTGAATTTACCGGTACATATGATGACTGGTACATCGCTGCAAATGTATTAGCAAAACAGATGGAACTTGATAATGCTAAAAAACTTAAAGAAAAAGATGAATTAGAGGCTTTTGTTCGTCGATTTAGTGCAAATGCTTCTAAAGCAAAACAGGCAACTTCTCGTCAAAGAAAATTAGATAAATTAGAAATTGAAGACATAAAACCATCATCAAGACGCGACCCAAGCATAGTTTTTAAAGCCAAACGCACAATGGGCGATGAAGCACTTAATGTTGTAAATGTTTCTCATGCCTATGGTGACAACAAAGTCCTCAATGATATTAGCTTTAAAGTGGTACCAAATGAAAAAATCGCTCTGATTGGTGGAAATGGTGTGGGTAAAACGACTCTTATGAAAATCCTTGTAGAAGAGATGAAACCAACAGCAGAGGAAATACATTGGGGTGCAACGATTGAACCTTCATATTTTCCACAAGATACCGCGGACATTATAGAAGGAGAAGGAACACTTTATGACTGGTTGCGTGCCTTTGATCCTAAGCGTGAAATAGCCGAGATTAGAAACTGTCTTGGGCGTATGCTTTTTAATGGCGAACAACAAGAAAAATCTGTTGTAAGCATTTCTGGTGGTGAAAAACATAGAATGATGCTCAGTAAAATGATGCTTGAAAATGGTAACTTTTTACTTTTAGATGAGCCGTCAAATCATCTTGACCTTGAAGCTATTGTAGCTCTAGGTGAAGCACTTCACGAGTTTAAAGGCAATGTTATTTGTGCATCACATGACCGTGAGTTACTTGATGCCTTTGCAAATCGTATTATTGAAATCCAACATGATGGCTCTATCATAGACTTTAAAGGCTCTTATGAAGAGTTCGCTCAAGAAAGAGCAAATGCAAAGATTTAGTTATGAAAGTATTTGAAGATTATCTTGGTTTAGGAATTGCGGGAAATTTTGCACTTCACTTAGCACAGGCTGGTGAACTCGAAGAGTTTAAAAATATCATAACCCAAGATGAAGCAGCACCGAAGGGAATGTTTCCTTTTTATCTGCCTTGTAAAAAAAGTGCAAACAATGCTCGTCCAAGAGAGATACTTTCTACATACCCTTTGTCATCTACAACTATAAAACTTCCAAAAGAAGATGTCAATGTTCAAGCGGAACCTGAAGTCGGACTCATATGTGAACTTAGCTATAAAGATGACAAAATTAGCAACATTACTCCAAAATATTTTGCTGCCTACAATGACTGTTCTATCCGCGTTGCGGGTGCACAAAAAATCAGTGACAAAAAAAATTGGGGTGCAAATTCTAAAGGAATTGCTTCAAAACTTCTTACAATTGACAAATTTGCATCAGGTGGAATCATGGATAATTTTAGCATCTGCAGTTTTCTTAGTAGAGATGATAAACTCCAAGCCTACGGCGAGAATGTAGCACTTAATGGCTACAGTTATTTTTATGACAAACTTACAAAATGGATTGTCAACCAAATCAATACACAAGAAGATTTTGGACCACTTGAGGACATACAACGCTATATCGTTACATGTAACGCTCCAAAAAATGCCATTATTAGCATAGGTGCAACACGCTATACTCCCTATGGAGAAACAACTTTTTTACAAACAGGCGATGAAGTATTAGTTGTTGTTTACAATCATAAAGACTATACCTTAGACGATGTCTTGCAAACACTGCAAAACAAAGAGTATGAAAAAGAGAATATGAGTATTTTAGCACAAAAGGTTTACTAAATGAGTAGAGGCAAAAGGCTTGACCTCTTCATCGGTGCCGACATAGATGATGGTTGGAAAGAGGTACAAAGCCCTCGCAAGACAAAGGTTTCAAATGAAATTCAAGAGCCGAGTAAACATTTTTTAGTCTTTCAAAAAGAGAAACGCCGTGGCAAGACCGTGACACTAGTCGGGACATTTCACATTCCAAAAGATGAAGCTACTACTCTGCTGAAACTACTCAAAAAAAAGCTTGGCTGCGGTGGGAGTTTAAAAGAAAACTGGATGGAATTTCAAGGCGAACTCAAAGAAAAGCTTCGTCCTCTTTTAGTTGAGCAGGGTTTTCGTTTCAAACACAGACACTAAGCAATTTTTGCGTTAGAAACATTGGATGTTATTACATACCTGTCTCTTCCACTCTCTTTTGCCTTATAAAGCATTTCATCTGCACGCGAAATCAACACCTCTTCATCAAGTGCTTCATCTGCTACACAACAGACAACACCGATAGAAATCGTTAAAAATTCATGTACTTTTGAATTTTCATGTTTAATCTCTCTTGCCCGAATTGCATCACAAATTTCTCTAGCAATATTTGCACTGTTTGTCTCATCTGTATCACTTAAAAGTACACCAAACTCTTCACCCCCGAGTCTAAATACATAATCTCCCGGTCGTTTGAGTCTATCTTTTAATACTTTCGCAACACTTTTAAGCGCATAATCACCCTCTACATGTCCATAAGTATCATTATACTGCTTAAAGTAGTCTATATCGAGCATCATAAAGCTTATGTATGTTTTGTTACGCTTGGCGCGTTTGACTTCTCTATCGTATATAAAGTTAAAATACCTACGATTATGCAAGTTTGTGAGAGAATCAGTGTAAGAAGCATTTTCAAGCTTTTTATTTGCAATTTTTAGTTTTTTCGCTGCAATTTCAAGTCGTGTCTGGTCTTTTTGAATACTCTCAAATACATAAAAAAGAATTACCAATACACCTAATATAATAACACCTAAGGAAGTCCCAATTTTTAAAAGTATAGAATCATAAGCATACAAAAACTTTTTTCTTTCATAATTTGCCATATTTACTTCATAATTAATCAATTTTTGTAAAACATTATGAATCGAAGATACCTTTTTTTCCAATGTATTAATTGATAATTTTCTTACATCTTTTTTGGATTTTATTGCATTGAGTACCTTGTAAAAGTAATCATTTGTATTGCTAACTTCTAAATCTGCATAGTCCAAATATGCTAATTCATCATCTCTTTTAAAATGAGAATTATAACTTTTCCATTTTTTGTTTATATAGTGTAAAGATGTTTCCAGATTGGATATCGCTTCACTTGGACTTAATTCCGTTCGGCTAACCTTATAAACAGTATCGGCTAAGCCATAGTTATATGTCTGAACTATTTCATTTAATTCCGTCACGGGAATCAAAGAGCCAAAATACAAAGAATCCATATTTTTTTTCATTGTATTAACATAGGTAGCGCCTATGATTCCAAGAGCAACCAAGCCTATAGTTATCAAAAGAAAAAGAAAAAAAAGCTTACTTCTAAGTCTAAGTGCTTCAATAAACTGCATAAATATCCTTGCTTTATATAAAATATTAAGCATATTTTGTACCATCTTATTACTTTTCTACCACTCTCAGCCCAGACTAAAGTCTGGGTTCCAAAAGATTATTGGAATCGGTACTTTAGTGCCGACTGTTGGAACTTTTCTGCCATACTCAGCCCAGACTAAAGTCTGGGTTCCGAAACTCTCCGGAATCGGTACTTTAGTGCCGACTGTTGTAACTTTTCTGCCACTCTCAGCCCAGACTGAAGTCTGGGTTCCGAAACTCTTCGGAATCGGTACTTTAGTGCCGACTGTTGGAACTTTCTTGCAACTCTCAGCCCAGACTAAAGTCTGGGTTCCGAAAAAATGAGTGTATTTTATGCTAAAATTAGAAAAAAGAGAAAAATATGCAAGCCAAAGCAATAAAAACAGATAAATATTTAGACCAACAACAGATACAAGAGCATTTGAAAAATGTAGAGTACATCATTATGGCAGCACCTGCTCCCGAGCATTTTAAAGAGACTCCTCTACACTTTACACTCTTTTTAAACACGGATGAAGCATTGTCAAAGGAGATTCAAGAAGCCATACTTGAAAAGTTTTTACAAGAACAAAAAATAGACAAACCAAAAGAGTTGATGAGTCAGTTAATGCCGGTAGGTTTTGCCCTCAGTCAAGCCCAAGACACACCTATGCCTATGCTTTTAATAAAACCTCAAGACCAAAGAATCATTCCTCATGCAGTGTTACATGTAATGGACTTTTTAGCCAATTCTGATGCCTTTGATGAAGCAAAAAAAGACAACCTTACAGGTTGGAGCTACTCTTACGAGTAATCTCTTTTATCTCTTTTGCAATACAAGAGGAGAGATTTTCACACCCCTCTTTGGTTACTAAAATGTCATCTTCTATTCGTATGCCTATGCCTCTATATTTATTAGGAATATTTTCATCTTCTTCATCAAGATAAATGCCGGGTTCTATAGTCATAACCATACCTGGTTTTAATGGAATTTCATTGCCGTTTAGCTTTTTATAGGGGCATTCATCATGCACATCCAGTCCCATCCAATGCCCAATGCCATGCGGATAGTATTTTTTATGTGCTTTTTCTTTTATAAGCGTTTTTACATCTCCGTTTAAAATTCCCAAACTAACCATCCCCTGACACAGCAGTTCTTCAGATTTTTTTTGTAATGCACTTCTAAATACATTGGGTTTTATCATTGCAATAATCTCTTTTTGTACATGTAAGACCATCTCATAAACTTCTGTCTGTGCTTTTGTATAGCCTCCATTGACCGGTATCGTCCTTGTTATATCACTCGCATAATATTCATACTCACACCCTGCATCTATAAGTATCAACTCCCCTTGAACAAGTTTTTTGTTATTGTTAATATAGTGCAGTGTATTTGCTGCATTGCCACAAGCCACTATGGATGTATAGGCATCGCTGTAAGCTCCATTTTTTCTAAAAACATACTCAATGTCTGCTTGAAGTTGGTACTCATACTCTGATTTTTTCGCTCTTTTCATCGCCTTATGATGTGCTTTTTTTGTTATGCTTATGGCTTTTTTTATGAGTTTAATTTCAGATTTTGACTTAATGAGTCGCATAGTTTCTATGTAACTCGCTATATTTTCATAGCTCAGTACATTTTTAGTAGAGCGTTTTAAGAGTTTTACTTTTGCATAGTCCAAACCAAAATCATAATAAATATGATGTTTGCCAACCACATTTTTTTTGAACTTTTCATTGAAAGCATCAAACTCAAAAATATCATCTACATCAAAAAGTTCTTTTGCTTTGTCCACTCCAAGTCGTTTTCCATGCCATAATTCTTGTGTTTTATCTTTTTTTGCGACAAACAAATAAGTTTTAAAATTTTTAGCCTCTTTAACAAATATTAGAACAGCACTATCTTCTTTAAACCCACTCATATAGTAAAAATTACTATTTTGTCTATATGGGTATTCTGTATCATTTGAACGTGTTTTTTGCACAGCACTAAACAAAACAGCGACACTGAAGGGTTTGAGCTTACGCCCCAAGCGTGTTTTTCTTTTTCTATACTCTTTTTCACTAATCAAGACATGCTCCTTCTCAATGTCATAAAGTGGTAAGAGTGTTGCAATAGCCGGCACTGAAGTACCGGTTCCAAAGAACTGCTTAACTTAATGGCATTCATTTCCTGCAACCATAAGCCACACTCTTTTAAAATTTCGCTCATAGCGTCATTGAGTGCCGCTACACCGCCAAAGGCATCATTTGATTTTGCTTGAACATTGACATCAAATGTTTTTGTAGCAACTGCTTTGTGTGTTGCTTCATCTATAAGGTTACATGTAATGCGTACATGAACATGAGAATTTTCTTCATTAGCATCAAAATACTGCATAAAATCTTCTATATTTATTTCTAATCGCATATCAGTTTCACTTTTTGAATGAAAACTTTGTACACTTTTAAAAAGTTGCATTTGACGCAAATATTCTGTCATACTCTGTGTGATTTTTGCACTTGGACTCTGTGTCCACTGCGACTGTGCATAAGCATACTGTTGATACGCTCCTTCAACATAATACATTTTTAGAGATTGAAAAAGAGTATTGCCATACGCTTGATCTACTTTGAGTGTTTTTTCACTATATGGCGTCTTTTGTGCTTTTTTTGCCTTTACATGTAAGCCTAATGTGTATTCATTCATTGCAGGTTTTGGAGAAGAACATCCTGCCAACAAAAACAACAATCCCGTCAATGCCATTAAGTTAAGAAAAAGTATATTATTTTTCTGGAACCCAGACTTTAGTCCGGGCTGAGAGTGACAAGAAAGTTGCAATAGCCGACACTGAAGTACCGGTTCCAAAGAACTGCTTAACTTAATGGCATTGAACAAACCAATACATGTAACATACAAAACTTTTAAACTATTTTTCACCCGGTCCCCTTTTTTGTTTTTCTTTTTCAAAGAGAATATCGCTTGGACTGCGATTGTAATGTTGAAGCAGTTCATCTACATTTATAAGCGTATTTTGCATTTGCATCATGGTACTGTTAAGTACAGGAAGCGTCTGCACCGTTATGTCTTGTACATTATTTTCTACATGTAAGAATGATTTTGCCATATTTTTCATAATCAATCCCATTTGTGTATAGGTATTTTTAATGCTCAAGAATGAGTCATTGATTTTAGTTTCCCAAAGCATACTGTTTTTTATAAATAAATTAATTTTAGGCATACTTTTATCTAATTTTGCACTAAAATTATCTAAATTTTTTGCACTGTTTTGTATATGAGTAATTGTTTTCTCATCCAGCGTAGTATTGATTTTTGCCATGACCTCGGCACTGTTTTTAAGCAGTTTACTAAATTGCTTTTGATTCTTATCGTTAAGCAGCTCATTTGTTCGATCAAGCGTTAAAATCAGCAATTCAGAAACAGAACCTAAAGACTGTTCAACATTTGCAAAAAATGATGGAGCTGATTTGATAACAGGATAATTTTGTCCATCTTTTAAGACAAGTGCTTTTGTATGATTACTGCCTTCGCTTAAATTAATATAGCTCAGTCCTGTAATTCCTTGTGCCGTCAGTTTTGCAACAGTATCTTCTTTAATGGGCGTTGTTTTTAAAACATCTACCATCACTTCAACCTGCTCACTATTTTTTGGGTTAATCCGCAAGCGTGTTACTTTACCTACTTTAATCCCCTTGTATTTAACCGGGGCATCAAGATTAAGCCCAAGAACAGATTCTTTAAAATATATAATATATTTTTGTGTGTCTTCTGCTTTTGTGGGTTTGAGCATCCAGTATGTAAAGCCAAGCATACTTATAATGCCAAACAAAACTACAAATCCAACAAATGTATAATTTACTTTATTATTCATATTATATCAATCCCCACTAAAAAAAGTTTGTATAAAATCATTTTTCACGGAAGTAACCTCAGCTAAACTGCCTTCATAGGCAATTTTTTTATTATCAATTACAGCCATTCTATCTAAAGTATGATATATTGAATGTAAATCGTGAGTTACTATTACCATTGTTAATCCAAGCATTGAGCGTAACTGCAGTATAAGTTCATTAAATTCTCTTGCCGAAATAGGGTCAAGCCCACTCGTTGGCTCATCCAAAAACAACAACTTTGGATCCATTGCTAATGCCCTTGCAATGCCTGCTTTTTTACGCATTCCGCCACTGATTTCAGAGGGGTACAGATAAGCATCACTTGGTTGCAATCCAACAAGGTCTAATTTAAATGCAACGATTTCTTCTATCATTTTATCTGATAAAGTAGAATACTCTTTTAACGCCAGAGCAATATTTTCTGCTAAGGTCAAAGAAGAAAAGAGCGCACCAAATTGAAATAAAACACCCCATTTGCGTCTGAGTTTCTGTGCATCCATTTCATTTATATTTTCAATCTTTTTGCCTAAAATTTCTATAGAACCTGCATCAAATTCCTGTAGCATGACCATTTCACGCAATAGTGTTGTTTTGCCACAACCACTAGGGCCCAAAAGCCCATAAATTTCACCCTCGTTTACATGTAAACTCAATCCGTCATGTACAACCTTATTGCCAAAAACAGTTCTAATATTTTTCACTTTTATGACTTCCATTATATCCCCAGATTTGTAAAGGCTATGGAAAAAATAGCATCACAGACTATGACTGCAAAAAGGGATTCTACCACACTTTTTGTTGTGTTAAACCCTATACTTTGCGTGTCGTCTTTGACCATCAAGCCTCTGTAAATCCCAATAGATGCAATCAAAAATGCAAAAAAAGGACCCTTTACCAGTCCAACATAAAAATGTTTAATCGCCACCACCTCGTTCAATCTGTCTATAAACAATGAAGGTGTTAAGTCCAAACTCAAATCTGCCACTATAATAGCACCAAGCATTGCCATCATATCTGATACAAAAATTAATATCGGTAGCATAATAATAAGCGCAATAATTCTAGGCAATACCAAAAAAGTATAGGGGTCAAAACCCATAGTCCGCATAGCGTCAATTTCTTGCGTTATTTTCATAGCCCCGATTTGTGCCGTATAAGCGGAACCGCTTCTACCTGCTATAACTATTGCTGTTATAAGCGGTGCCAATTCCCTAAAAACAGAAATGCCCATCATGTCCACAATAAAAATATTTCCCCCATAAAGCCTCAACTGATAAGCGGCCTGATATGCCGTTACCAAACCTATCAAAAAACTTGTAAGTGCTACAATGCCAAAAGCACGCACGGCACTTTCGTTCATTTCAAATACTATCTCTTTTATACGAATATTTTTTATATTTTTAAAGTACAGTAAAAAAGAGGTGAAGATTTTCCCCAAAAAGCCTATAAAAGAGATAAAAGAAATGTAGTTTTCATAAAAAGCTTTTCCAACATACTCAAATATACTTTTTTTATGAATATCATCTTTTTTATCAAGCCTTTTTTTATGCTCATTTACAAGTTTGAGCGTATGTAAAAATATTTTATTTAAACAACATAAATCAGCATTATATTTTTGTTGCACATCTGTTAAAAACAAAGCAAATGCAGTGTCAAGATAATGAGCATTTTCTAAGTTAATGGTAATTTTTTGTGAAGTATCAAGTGTGTGGTTTTTAAGATAGTTTTGGGCTTGGGTAAGATTATATAGTGTCAATTCCCCTGAAAAATCAAGGGAAATACCATCTTTTTGAATATCTATGTGAAGTGGCTTTATGTTCATAGTGTTGCGGGGTTAAAAATCTCTTTCTAAAAGTTTATTTACTTTTAAAATAGTAATGATTTTGTCTTCTTGCTTTCCAACACCGTCGATGATTGTATTATCCCCATTGACAGTATCAGGTGGTGGTCCCACATTTTCTTTTTTAATGCGTATCGCCATTGTCAATCTGTCTATCACAAAACCGGCAACATCATCTCCATGACGCATCACAATAAAACGAGTTTCATCATTTTGTTTTTTTATTGGTAATCCAAATTTTGTGCGTAGGTCTATAAGCGGAATCACCGACCCACGAAGATTAAACACACCCAACACATACTTTGGAACTTGAGGAACTCTTGTCCAACTAATAGGCTTTATAATCTCTTGAATTGATAAAATAGGTATCGCATACTCTTCATCACCTATTATAAATCCAACAAGTTGTACTACATCATCTAACTGACCCACCACACTCTCTTGTTGTTGCCCTTGTTTATTAATAATATCTTTTAATTTATCACTCATTATAAAAACTCCGATTTAAAATTAACATTTCTTTGGACTACACTTGCTAAATAATCTGCCGAATAAGGTTTCGTAATATATTCAACCATACCTGATTCAACACCACGCATACGATCGGACTTACTTGTACGAGAAGTGACAGCAATCAATGGTAAATTTTTATATCTGTTATATTTTTTAATCTCAGTTGCAAGTGTATAGCCGTCCATCCTTGGCATCTCAATATCAATCAACATCGCATCAAAATTATAATCGCCTGCTTTTAAAATATTGAGTGCTTCTTGTCCATCATTTGCTTCTACGATAGTCACACCCATAGGCTCTAATGATTTTCGCATAATAGTTCTATCTGTTTTAGAATCATCCACTACCATGATAGTGTAATCACTTGGCTTCGTCTTTTCACTACTTGCTGCTTCGCTTTCATTGTTATTTGCCATAGTGCTTGCCTTCACATCTCTCGCCATACTCATCAGTGCAACAACATCCACAATCAATGTTACACCACCATCACCCCGTATAGTAGCTCCGGCAATGCCTTCTATGCCTTTAAGATAGTCACCTAAAGATTTTATAACTATCTCTTCTTGCCCAACCAAAATATCGACAATAAGACCTAGTTTACTCGTTCCTAAGCCTAAAACGACGACATAAGCATGTTCACTCGCATCTAAAATTCTCTCAACTTCAAAAATGTCACCAATATGCACCAAGGAGAGAACATCATCACGAAGTCTCATAACAGAACGCCCCTCTACAGTGTAAATCTCATCTTTTGAAATTCTTACCGTTTCAAGCACAGATGCTAAAGGAATTGCATAATGTTCTTCTTGAACACCTACTAATAAGGCTTGAATTATTGCTAAAGTCAATGGAATTTTCAGTTTAATTGATGTTCCTTTATCAATTTCACTGTCAATATCTATCATACCATTGAGTTTTTCGATGTTTGTTTTAACAACATCCATGCCTACCCCACGCCCTGACACACTCGTGACGGCAGCTGCAGTTGAAAAACCAGGTCTAAAGATAAGCGTAAATGCTTCTTTATCGCTCATATTTTCCGCTTCTTTTTCAGTTATCACACCTTTTTCAAGCGATTTTTCTTTGAGCATTTGCGGGTCAAGCCCCTTTCCGTCATCGTCTATTTGTATGACAATCTGATTTCCCTCATTATAAGCTTTGAGTGTAATTGTACCTTCTTCAGGTTTTCCTTTTGCTAAACGCTCCTCAGGAGTTTCTACACCATGATCACAAGAATTACGAATAATGTGGACTAAAGGATCCCCTATTTCTTCTACAATTGATTTATCAAGCTCTGTATCTTCACCTGATATAACAAGCTCAATTTTTTTATTGAGTTCACGAGACAAATCTCGAATCATTCTAGGAAATTTGTTAAACACTTTTCCAATAGGAAGCATACGCGTTTTCATAACGGCAATTTGTAAGTCTGTTGTTACAAGAGAAACAATAGAAACGACTTGATTTAACTCTTCTAAGAACTCTTCACCCTCATAGCGTTCTTCAACATCATCATTAATCTTAATAAGTCTATTTTTCGCAAGTACAAGTTCACCGATGAGATTCATCAAATGGTCAAGTCGTTTTACATCCACACGAATTGTCTGTTCAACCGTAGCAGGAGCCCGTTTTGCAGGAGCTGCTGCTTTTGCGTCATCTGATGAAGCTTTTTTTGATGACGCTTTAGGAGCGGAAACCGGTGCTGGAGTCGGTGCTTTTTTTGCTTGCACTTTTTCTTCTTTTTTTTCTTCTTTTGGCTCTTCATCGCTTGGTTCAGGTGGCATTGAAGGAACTTCCTCACCGGCAGCTATTTTTGCTTCTCTTTTTGCTTTGTCTTCAGCCTGACGCTGTGCTAGAAGTCTTTCTATCTCTGCTTCTACATCATCAGGATCCATATTGTCATAATCAGGCTCTTCTTCTGGCTCTTCTACGACTTCTTGTGCTTCTTCTGCGGCAGCTTCTTTATTTGCTTCCTCATTAGCTACTGCATCTGCAAGTCCTGAAAGATCACCATTACTTATTTTATCAAGTCTTGCCACACAGGCTGCCACATCTATACCATCATCACTACTTGTATCACGAATTTTTTCCAACAATGCTTTCATTAAATCTATTGATTCTAAAATAACATCCATAATATCAGGAGAAATAATAAGATCTCCATGTCTCGCTTTGTTGAGAACATCTTCCATATGATGTGTTAAGTGCGTCAGCGTATCAAAATTTAAGAATGACGAAGCTCCTTTGACGGTATGGGCAACACGGAATATGCCGTTTAGCAGTTCCAAATCATCCGGATGAGACTCTAGCTCAACCAAATCTTCATCTAATTTTTCAACAAGTTCGAACGATTCAACTAAAAAATCTTGTAGTATTTCTTGAAATTCATCCATATTTACACTCCTTATTTCTTCATATGCGCACGAACTATGCGTGACACTTCATCAAAAAATGAACTCGCTTGAAACTTAACCAAATAAGCTTCTCCACCAGCCTCTTCACCTCTTTCTTCACTAAAATGGTCACTGATTGAAGAGTTAAAAACAATAGGAATAGTATTAAATCTTTCATCTTCTTTGACTTTTGCTGCAAAATGAAATCCATCCATTTTTGGCATTTCAACATCTGAAATAATTATTTTCAAATTATCCGTTAAATTATCACCATATGTTGTGTACAAATCATTCAGCTTAGAAAGTCCTTCTTCTCCATCCATTGCTTCAACCACATGAAAGCCCATTTTTACAAGCGCTTCTTTTACAATTTTTCTAGCCGTAGCACTATCATCTAAAACCAGTGCTAAACCTGAAAATGTTTCTATTTTTTCTGGAGCAGTATCTGTTTCAGGTTCGTACAATCCTAAATCTTGCACAACACTTTCTAAGTCCAGTATCAAAAGAACATTATCACCCTCTATCTTCGTCACACCAGTAATTTTACTGCTTTCTAATCCTGATGAACTGCTCATAAAAGATGCCGGTTCTATATCGCTCCAACTAATTCTTCTTATACGCTTTGCTTCATGTACGATAAAACCTATCAGGACATTATTAAACTCGGTAATGATTACACGGGCATTTTTAATTGCATCTTCAGGTTCGGTAACGCCCATCCATTTTGCCAAGTTCACAACAGGAATAACAACGTCTCTTAAATCAAAAATCCCCTCTATAAACTCTGGGGTGCTAGGGAGCTCTGTTAAATGTGGAACACGGATAATTTCACGTACTTTTGAAACATTAATACCATATATACCTTCATATACACTATCTTTTTCTTGTTTAAATATACGAAAATCAACAAGTTCCATTTCATTGGAACCAACTTTTAGCGATTTGTTATCCATCTTTATATCTCCTTGGAGAATTTTCTTTCTTCCAATAATTCTATATCTTTATTTGATTTTACAATAAAGTATCTTTGATTGCAAGCAAAAGCACCTAAGTTTATGTAATGAAAATGCACGGTATCAAAAGATGTATTTTGATGAAAATGCCCTTCTATAAAGTAATCACAATCGTACTTTTTGCCTAAGCGTTTTTCTATAAACTCTTTAAAATTTTTAAACTCTTGACAATCGTTTTTTTGATTTAAATGTGAATCTAATTGTTTTAAAATAGCATGTTTTGAAAATATATCTATATACTTTAGCAAAAAAAGTATAAAAGAATTACGAATCAATGAAGTATAAAGTTTATAGAAAAAAGCTCCATGAAAATCACCATGCGCCAGATAACTTTTTTTCCCTCGACACAACACTTCAACAGGTTGCATTTGAATTGGAAAAATTTTTACTTGAGGAAAAATATTTTTCAAATTAAAATCATGATTTCCTTCTAAATATATAACTTCTATTTTTTGAGATATTTCATTAATGAGTGAAATGAGTTTGCTATTTTGCTTACATGTAAAGTCAATAGAACCAAACAAAGCATCAAAAATATCACCCATAAATATAAGCTGTGTCGGCATTATTTTTTGTGTATGAATATCCAAAATAAGGTCAAAAAGTTCAGGACGCAAATGTGAGTAGTGCGCATCAGAAATAATAAAGGCACCCTCTTTGATGACAATAGGATTATGGGACATAGGCTATATCTGGAATTGCTGTTGCTTCATCAAAACCCATCATTAAGTTAGCATTTACGACAGCTTGTGATGATGCCCCTCTCATAAGGTTGTCTATACTTGAAGTAATGAAAAGCATATTGCCTTTTTTCTGTGCATATATATCACAAAAATTTGTTCCTGCAACACTTTTCATATCAACAGGATTTGGACTTACTCTTACATGTAACTCATTTTTGTAAAATTTCTGCAAAATTTCTATTGGATCAAAATCTCCTTCTACTTGTATGTAAATTGAGCTTATCATGCCACGAGTTACACTCACCAAGTGAGGTACAAAATTTACTTCATCAAAAGAGACCTCTAATTTATTTGCAATTTCAGGTGCATGTCGGTGCAGTAGTGGGTTATAGGCAAAAAGATTATCATTAATATTGACAAAATGTGTCACCGCACTCAGCTTTTTCCCTGCTCCGCTCACGCCTGTTTTTGCATCAATGATAATAGGTGTATGTGCAATGCGTTTATCCATAAAGGGCAGTAACCCTAAAATAGCAGAAGTCGGAAAACATCCCGGATTTGCAACAAGTTTTGCAGACTTTATAGCCTCACGATGAAGCTCAGGCAGTCCATACACAACATGCTCTAAATTTTCACTGTCAGTATGTGGACAATAAAATTCTTCATATATTTTTTGTGGCAATCTGTAATCAGCCGAGAGGTCAACCACTTTCACCCCTTTTGCGAGTAAAGGTTTCACATAAGCCATAGCCGTTTTATGTGGTAATGCCAAGAACACTAGCTTACATGTAACCGCCATTACATCAACATTTGCTTTTTGTACTTCATCTTCACACACGCCGTTTAAGCAAGGGTGCAGTTTGTTTATAGTCGTACCACCCTCAGAATTTGCGATGTATGCAAGATGAAAAAAAGGATGCTTTATAAGTATTTTCACAAGTTCTAAGCCTGTGTATCCAGTTGCACCGACGACACCGACATTGATTTTAGTATTTGTTTGCATTTTTATTTACACTCAAACACTATCTCTTGGTATTTTACTTCATCTATCTCAAACTCTTTTTCACCACCAGGAAGACGAAATTTTACCTCATCCCCCTCTTGTCGCCCTAAGAGCTGTTTTGCCAAAGGCGAGTTAAAGGAGATAAGCCCAATGTCAGGGTTGCTTTCACATCCACCGACTATTGTATAAGTAACTTCCTGATCTGTATCCATGTTTGTCATAACAACGGTTGAGCCAAAGCTTACTTTTGCATGTTCTAGTTCACTTGGATCGACAATTTGAGAGTTTCCTAGAATATTTTGGAGTTCTGCCAAACGATCATCTATGCTCTTTTGCTGTTCTTTTGCAGCATGATATTCGGCATTTTCTTTTAAATCGCCATGTTCTAACGCCTCTTCAATCGCCTTCACAACAGCAGGACGCTGTACTCCTTTTAAGTCTTTCACTTCAGCCTGTAATTTTTCATACCCAAACAGTGTCATTGGTTCAATTTTTTGCATAATCTATTCTCTTTTGCTAATTTTTACATGATTATAACAAAATTATAACCAATTAGTTTTTATGAAACTGATTTTTTTCTATCTTGTTCAATGCACTCGATGACATCTCTTTCACACCATTTGCTACTTCATTGACCTCCGCAGCAGTTTGTGCATTTGTTTTTGTCATATTATCCACTTCTTCTACTGCTTCATTGATAGCAACTGCACTTTTTGACTGCTCGGCAATACTTGATTCAATATCAGTAATAGATTGTGACAAGATACTGATGTTTGTATGAATTTCACTCAGTGATTTTTGTGTTCTCTCTGCAAGTTTTCTTACTTCATCGGCAACGACGGCAAACCCTCTTCCGTGTTCTCCTGCCCTTGCTGCTTCAATAGCCGCATTAAGAGCAAGTAGATTTGTTTGATCTGCAATATCTGCAATAACCTGCACGACATTTTTAATATCTTCTGATTGGCTCACAACTTCATTCGCCTTGAGTGAAGTCTCTTCAATTACTTGCGTAATTTGATTCACAGAATATGCTGTTGTTTCAAGCTCTTTTGCCTGAACTATGGCAGAATCACTTAACTCTTTCATTTTTACTTGAAGCATATCAGCTTGTTCGAGTAATTCATTTGAATTACTATAAGAATCATTCAAGAGTTTTGTAATTGCTTCGCCCAAATCATTTATACCATCCACAACAGCTTTTGTCTCTCCGCCTATTTTACTATCGAGTGTAATAGTGTCTAAATAGTTATAATTTGTATATTTTGTCAAACCATCTAAAATGTCATCCATGACTTTTTCTTGTGTATCTAACATTTTATTGATAGTATTTGCAAGTGTTTGAATTTGTGAGTTTGATGCTTGTGTCTGTACGCGACATCTATACGAGCCTTGCTGTACTTTATTAAGTGTTAAGATAGACTCACCAACACAAAGCATATCATTTTCTATACCTTCATTAATGGCATCTGTCTGCTCATTTACCATTTCTGCCACAGTTGCGAGTTCATCTTTTCCATGCAGGTCAATTTTTTCTATCACATTATGTTTTCTGTTTAAAAATTCCAAAAATTGTTTCATGCCATTACTAATTTTTATAACAGAATCCGTTACATTTTTCGATATAAAATAAGACGATATTGCCGAGAACAAAATAATAAATATCATTACAATCATATAAATAATTAAGCTCTGATGCTCACTGTTATATTTATTTTCAGCTAAGGCACCAAGTTCTTCACTTAAATGATCATCCACTTTTTTTAGTAGGTTAATCTTTTGTGTAATAGTATTAAACCAATATGTTGCATCAACACCAAAACCACCGATAGTATTGGCATGGAGAGCAATCTTCCTCATTTTATTAACCTCTTCAATAGCCTTACCTTGCATTGTTCTCTGATAAAAAGAGATTGTTTTTTTATCTGCTACTGCTACAAATGATTGCATAAAACTACTTTGTTCTGTTATAAGTTTTACAAATTTATCTTTCATACCTGGCAAAAATTTATTTCTTGCAAAAGCATTAGAAAGGACTGCTCGTTCAATTCCTGCTCGCTCTTTTGACATTAAAAAGTTATAAAATGCAACTGCTACTCTCTCATTTGAAACTTTCTTTGGTAAATGTGTTATAAAAGCGATAACATCTAGTATTTTTGCATTCATATTTGTATAGTACCCAATCGCTTCTTTTGTCCCTGCTTTAAAATCACTTACTTGACTTCTCATGGATTCTAAACGATTAATATAAGCATAGGCTTTCTTAACTCTTTGCTGCAACTCTTTTGGATATACACCATAAGAAAATTTTCTTATTTTTGCTTGTAACAGCGCCAATTTAGCATTTGTTAACTTTCTTTGTGCAGGAAGTTTTTTTGCAAATTTTTTCCCTTTAGAACCTAAATATCCGGCTGTCGCTCCACGCTCTTTTTGTGTTTCATGCAAAAGATTTGAAAAGTCTTTCGCAAGAATAAAAGCATTATTCACACTTTTATTTGAACTTTTTAACTGTGCGCCTACATAATTTTCAACTTTTTTTAGCTTGTTAATCTTTTTTGTAATCGTATCAAACCAATAGGATGCATCAACCCCAAAACCACCTATCTCTTTGGCATTCAAAAGAATTTTTCGCATGCGATTCACTTCATCAACCGCTTTTCCTTGCATCGTATTTCTCTCATACGCTACATCACTTTTTGATGCAAGTGTTTCAAAACTCCCCATAAAAGATTTTTGTTCAGAGATTAAACCCGCAAGTTTTGTTCTCGCACCTTTTATAAACTTATCTTTTGCAAAGGTAGCACTGCCTACGGCTCGCTCTATCCCCGCTCTCTCTTTTGATTGTAAAAAGTTATAGTATGCTAATGTTTCGGCACTAAGCTGTGCATCTGCAGCCTGCAAAGAGGCTTTTGCTATAAAATCTAAAAACTTTTTATTCATTTGCGTATAAAAACCAATGGCTTTTTTAGCGATGATTGTTTGCGATGAAACACTTTGGCGAATAGATTGTAATTGTGCAACATCATTCATTGCCCTATTAAGATATGCTTGCACTTCAGGGTACAAATACTCTTTTATATCTTCTTGTGCTATATAACTCTTCAGTTCACTCAATTTAGCGTTAGTAAGCTTTCTCTGATTTGGCAGTTTTTGAGCAAATTTTTTCCCTTTAGAACCTAAATATCCGGCAGTCGCCCCTCTCTCTTTTTGCGTTTCATGCACTAAAGCAGAAATTTTTTGATCGAGTTTTACAATTTTGTTATATTTTTCATACTTGCTACTTTGATCTAAATGGCTACTAATCGCACTAATAGCGATAATACAAATAACGATAAGTGGCATAGCCACATTGAGCAACATTTTGTTTCTTACTGAAATATTTGTTAAAAATTGCATCCCTATTTCTCCTGCGCTCGCATCTCTTTATAGAGTGCTTCATATTTTTCTTTTTCCATATCAGAAATGGTTCTTCTACAAGAGATATATCCATCCTTTCCATCACATGAGGTAAAAGGGTACACCGTTGCAAAGACCCAATAATAATCCCCATTTTGCGTCTCATTTTTCACAAAACCTCGCCATTTTTTACCACTTTTTATAGTTGCCCATAAATCTTTAAACGCAGCACGCGGCATGTCGGGATGACGAACGACATTATGAGGTTTGCCTATAAGTTCATCAACACTATACCCTGCATAGTGACAAAACTCATCATTTGCAAAGCGAATAATCCCTTTTGCATCTGTTTCTGAAACCAAAAATGCTTTAGTATCTAACACTATTTCACGACCAGCCATAACAATCCTTATATGTTTTTGAAGTAATCGTGCATATTACTACTTTAAAGCTTACATAAGTTTAAAATAATGTCCTTGTGCCGTTAGTATTTTCTCAAATCCCTCTGGAATAAATGCAATATCTGCATGTCCTAAAAACAAAGTGCCATTAGGATTTAGTATTTTATGGAGTCGTTTGAGTACCTCTTTTTTTTCTTTATTATCAAAATAGATGAGCATATTTCTGCAAAAAATAGCATCAAACTTTCCAAGTTTAAAAAGAGAGTCATCAAAAATATTTTGTCTTAAAAAAGTTGCATATTGCTTTACATTTTCGTTGAGTTTGTAGTGTTTACTCTCTTGAGTAAAATAGTTTTGCCGCATATTTTGCACTAAAAGTGATGTAGAACGCTCAGAGTAGATAGCTTCTTGTGCAGCTGCTATGCTATCACTGTTTACATCGATGCCTACGACACTCACAGGTAGAGACTCTTTTTGATTTTCTAAAAGATACATTATAATGGAGTATGCCTCTTCTCCGCTAGAGCTAGGTGCACAGAGTATTTTTTTCATACTTTTTGTCTGCATTAAATCAGCCAATATATTAAAATGTCCAGTTTCTCGATAAAAGTAGGTTTCACCAACAGTGAGCATATTCACAAGTTGTTCTTTCATCATAGGCGATTCTCTTAAAACTCGCTGTAGTGTTTCAAAATTCATCATCTCATTTTTACGGGCAAATCGTTCTATTTTTCGCATGGTTATCTGCTCTTGCTTTGAATAATCTAGCCCAAATTCATCACGAATACTCTCTAATATCTTTTTTGCTACTGCATCATTAAAACAAGCTTCTTCTTTATTTATCACAGAACAAGCAACATCTTTTTTCTTTTTTTTAAACAACCAAAACATTTATATCTTCTTTTATTTCATTTATGGACATCACAGCATAAGCTGCATCTATCTCCACGGCACTTTTTGGCATTCCATAGACTATGGAAGTTGCCTCATCTTGTGCCACTGTTTTTGCACCTGCTTCTTTTAAAGCCAACAGACCCTTTGCCCCATCAGCTCCAATGCCACTTAAAAGATATGCGTGTACTTCTATATCTTCAAGCTTTCCAACAGAGAAAAAAAGTTCATCTATGGTTGGATGATAAAACCCTGTTGTGTGAGAGCATGGTTCAAGGAAGTAAAAATTGTACTCTTTCTTCATAACAGAGGTATCTTCAAGTAAATAAATTACACCATTTTTAAGTTCAGTTTTTTGTGTAACAAATTCTACTCTAATGTTATTTATTCGATGAAGTCGTTTTGCAAAAGACTCTAAAGAAAGTCTATCCATGTGTTGTGCTATGATAATGGGAGTGAGAATTGTTTGAGGAAGTGCTGTGACTATGGACTCTAAAAGTCCAGGACCTCCTGTAGAAGCCCCTATGAGGATGAGCTTTTTAGGATTTGAAAAGTTCAAGTGTATTTCTTAGCTCTTCAGTCAAATGACTGAGGTGCTCTGCTGCTCCTGCTATCTCTTCAACACTTCGTGCATTTTCAGTAGAGTTTGCGGTAATATTTGTCATATTTTCTATAACTTCTTTCATTTCCTCTGCAATTTCATTCGATGTTTTAGCTGAAATTTCACTAGCATTGGATGCACTCTCTAATGCACTATTTACACTTTGAATCTGTTCGCTAACACTATCAGCTTCATTCATTGCTTTGCCAAATTCTTGTGTGTTTGCTTCCATTTGAGCACTTGCATCACTAATAGATTGAATAACAAGGTTGATAGTCCCTGTAATCTCCGTTAAACTTTTTTGTGTTCGCTCTGCTAGTTTTCGCACTTCATCAGCAACTACTGCAAAACCTCGTCCATGTTCTCCTGCTCGTGCTGCTTCTATGGCTGCGTTTAAGGCTAAGAGATTTGTCTGGTCTGCAATATCTCCAATGATAGAGAGCACCTCTTTAACAGAAGATGCCTCTTCTTGGAGTGTTCCCATATTTGATGAGAGTTCTAGCTCTTTTTCGTTTGCTGCATTCATATTTGTAAGTAAAGAAGCAATACTTCCATTTGCCTTTTCAAGTGTTTGTACAGCTACTATTATATCTTTTTCACTCTCATTAACTGTCGCAACGGTCATTTCAAGTTTGCCAAAAGCATCTTGTGCACGGGCTGTTGTATTTGCTATGAGAGATGCCTCTTGTTCTGCTCGTCCACCAATTTCAAGGGATGTTGCGGAGAGTTCAGCAGAGACTGAAGCATTTTCGCTGCCATTCTCTTTTGCCTGTGCAATTGTGTTTTGAACTTTTTGGATAAAAGTATTGACAGCAACTGCTACATCTCCTATCTCATTTTTTCCGATGATTGGCAAGCGTTTCGTCAAATCGCCATCACTGCTTGATAAGTCTCTTGCAGCTTCTTGAATAGTAAGAAGATTTTTTACTATGAAGTTGGCAACAAAGAATGCTATAAGAATGGCTATAATGATGGCTATAATTGCAACAAAATTCATAGTAGTTGAAAAAGCGGCTATTTTACTTTCATTTTTTTCTACAAGTTTTTCTTGTTTGTTTTCAATGTAAGCATGAACTTTATCGAGTGTTGCTAATAACTTTTCTTGATCAGCTCTAATGCTAATATTAGCATCGCCTCTCTTTACTTCATTCGCAACTTTAAGTAAATCTTCATCCAATCTTCCCACAAGTCCAAACAGTTCTCTATCTTGAATGTGAGATTGTAAAGTTTTAATATGTTGGAGCGTTTTTTCATCATGACTCTCAAATTTACTCAACTCCGCAATACTCTTTGTATGCCCATAATCAGCAGCAAGCGTAACATCTTTCATTATCGACTTTTCTACAGTCGTCACTTTTTTTACGGTTATGTCTATTTTTACTATGTCATTCACGCAAGAAGTAGCTGTGTGCATACCACTATAACCAATACCACCTACCACCATCAGTGCAACAATCATCACACCAAAAGAACTTAGCAAAATTGCTCTCATACTCATGTTATTCATCTCTTTTACCTACTAAAGAATTTGTCATGACGCCTTTACATATATCTAGTACCAAAGTAGGAGAAATAAATAAAACTGTCAGTAAGAATGCTCTAAAAAGCTAAACTTAATTTTTTCAAACAAAAAATGTTTAAAAAGTAAATAGAAGTTTACCCCCCCCGCTTAATATAAGTTGAAAAGCTTAGCACAAGGTTGAAAGGTCAAAAAATCGTTCTTCTTTTTTGTAGAAGAGTGTAATAATACACCCTTTTTTACTAATTTTTTTTACCTCCCCTATCTCACGCAACAGTGTCATACTCTCCTGTGTGAGCGGGTCATAGGCAAAAAGTATTGCATCTTCTACATAAAAAATACGACCACCCCCACAGCCATCACCAATGATACCCTCACAGACAAGAGGGTTTTCTAAATCAAGTTCTTTATGCTTCATGATTTACTGGCGTATTTTTATTAAAAATCTCTAATATTTCTATGAGTTGTTTTTCTTGGGAAATTCTGTAAATGATAGTGTAACCTTTAAATATCATATCTCTGGTATTTTTATCATTGTGATAATAAGAGACACGATATTTGTAGGGAAAATTTGTTAAATTATTAACCTGTTTTTTTAACTCTTTAACAAATCTAATTGCTGCACTTTTTTTATCCTTGGCAATATATTCCACAACAATATCTCTTTGTATTTGGAATAGTTTTGTTTCAATAATCAACATAGTTATTTCTCAAGTTTATGTATTAAAGCATCTATGGATTCATTAAAATCATACATCTCCATAGTCCCATTATCAACAGCTTCAATAGTTTTTTCTATGTGTGTTTTTCTCTCATAAAAATAGGGGTCATACTCAAGATTTTTATCTTTTTGGACTTCCACACTCTCTATCATCACACCTTTTAAATTTTGTAAAATCTCTAAAATATTTTGTGCGTAATTATCTTTTACTTGTAGTTGAATTGTTTGCATTACTGACCCCTTGCTCTCTTTACCAAATTATACATCAAAACCATGAATCATCCAAACATTTACAAAGCTTTGTAGAATTTTCATCGCCCTTACAATTTGAGAGCATCTCTTTTTTTTCTTTATCACTCCAACCCATATAAGAGGTATAATAAGGATACAATGCCCAAATACCAAAACCGATAGTGAGCACAATATTAAGCATATGCTCTTTTTTCTTCGTGACACGCCACTTTTTAATATCATAATATATGAGCAATACAAAAACAATTTGCAAGCCGATATTAAACCAATCACTCTCTAAAAAATCAAACAAATTTATTTTCCTTTTTCTCGCTTTTTTGTAGTGCCAACTATTGCAACTTTTTTGCCACTCTCGCCCGGACTAAAGTCCGCGTTCCAAAACACTTTGAAACTTTTCAGCTCTTCGGAACCGGTACTTTAGTGCCGGCTGTTGCAACTTCCTCACCATAACTTTTTCAGAAGTTGTTCTAATTTTAAGGGTTTGCTATACAAATATCCTTGTCCTATATCACAACTATTTTCTAAAAGAAAAGATTCTTGTTCTTTTGTTTCAATACCTTCTGCCACTATATTATAATGCAGTGTATGTGCAAGTCCTATAATGGCTTTTACAATTACATTGTCATCCGAATCTTCTTTTTTAACACCATCTATAAAAGATTTGTCAATTTTAATCGTATCTGCAGGAAGCTCTTTCAAATAAGACATAGAAGAGTACCCTGTTCCAAAATCATCCACTGAAATTTTAAAACCGTTTTTTCTAAAGCGTTCTAAAATACCTACATTATTTTGAGCATTTTGCACAATGAATCGTTCTGTAATTTCTATTTCTATCTCATTGGCACCAAGATGATACCGAGATAAAATAGCAAGAAATTTCTCTATCAAATCAGGCTCATTAAACTGAAGTGTTGAGACATTGATGGCGATGTATTGCACAGAAAGATTGGCTTTTTTCATAGCATTCAATGCTTGACACGAAGCCTCAAAAACAAAATAACCGATTTTGACAATATTGCCACTCTCTTCTGCTATAGGAATAAATATATCCGGAGGCACAAGCCCCAGTTCTTTATGTTCCCATCGAACAAGTGCTTCCGTTGCAATAATTGCTTGTGTTTGTAAATTATACTGTGGCTGAAAGACCATATATAATTCATCGTTTTCAATGGCATTTTGCAAATACAGTGCAATATCAAGCCGTTTTTTTGTCTCTTTTGAAAGAGCTTGTGTAAAGTATCTGAAATTATTTTTTCCGCCATCTTTTGCAAGGTACATTGCACTATCGGCATATTTAATGAGTGTTTGCGCATCCTGACCATTTTCAGGATAACAGGTAATCCCAATACTTGCTGTAGTTGTAAGATGATTCGTTCCTATTTCCATAGGTTTTTGTAGTGCGTTTATAATATTGGCTGCAACAAATCCGGCATCTTCAGCCGCGTTAATTCCCTCAAGAACAACAACAAATTCATCGCCACCCCACCTCGCAATAAAATCACTCTCTCGTAACTGTTTTTGAATACGCTTAGCCACTACTAAAAGAACTTGATCACCTACATCATGCCCAAGAGTATCATTAATGATTTTAAATCTGTCAAGGTCAATAAACAAAATTCCTATGAGACTTTTTGACCTTTTTGCAAGACGCAAGGCATGTTTTAAATAATCTTCAAAATAACTTCGATTATACAAGCCCGTAAGTGAATCATGATAGGCTAAAAAGTCAATCTTTTTTATGGAACTCTCTAGCTCCCGAAGATCAGTTTCTAACCCAATATAAGTGACTCCTCCATCTTGCTTATCTATCACTTTCTTAATAGTGACCCATACCGGAATATGTGTACCGTCTTTCGCCTGATTTATAACCTTGCCTTTAAATACTCCCTCATTGTGAATCTGTTCCCACATTTGCACATAAAAGCTCTTATTATGCAAACCAGAATGCAAAATAGAGAGTTTTTTGCCTTTGACATTCTCAAGCGTGTACCCATACATTTGTTCAAAAGTATGATTTACAGAAGTAACTCTACCCTCTTCATCCCCAACAACGATAGCTTGCATTGTATTGTCATAAACAGTCTTTGCCTCGAGTAATTTTTTTGCGTATCTTAGTCCTTTTATATGTAAAAAAACCAATGCAATCAATACTATAATCGTAGAGATAAAAAAGAGTATAGCAATCAACTTTTCAACAAATAAATTTCGTTCATACTTATTTTTTAACAAAAGAGTAAGGGAGCGTATTGTTTTACCTAATTTACTCGTTAAAATAATATGTGAAGATTTTTTTAATGATGCAACCGTATCAAGTGTTGCTTTTGCTTGTATATAAAAAGTGTCTATGTGCTTTACATAATTTTGTTGCATTCGTTTTTTGATTTTATCAAGTTTTACAGTTATGTAGCTTTTATTTATATAACTACTAGAAATATATCGAAAAAGATAAAAAAGTGTTTCATCTACTAAATCTTTTATCATGGGAGCAGTAGAATTATTTTGAGTTATAGTAGTTTGCAAATCAAAAAGAAAATGTGAAGCATTAATAAGTGAAGCATTTAATGATTTAAAGTCTTCTATTTCATTTTCTTTATCATTATATTCTTTTTCTATACTTGAGAGTTTTTGTTTTATTGCTTGATTGTTTGGATACATCACCAATAAATCTTTTTGCAGTCTAAAAAAAACAATTTTAAATGTTTTTAAGTCTGCATTGACAACATCATAATTATTAAATTGATTTGTAGTGAGGGCAAAATTGTTAAAATCTTTGTCAATTAATTGCATCGTTGCAAGATTGTCACTGTTTTGTGTGTATTGGTCAATATATTTACTCACACTATACAAATAGATAAAAACAGATACGAGCAATAACATAAAAAGTGCTAAAAGAACACTTACAATATCTACCTTCTTCAATTTTTTCATTGTTTTTTGCTACCACGCAAATCACCCGTTAAAGAGTTCAAGAAAACAACTATTTTATTTATCTCCTCAGATGTGATATGCCGACCCAATTGATACTCTGACATCAACAAAACAGCTTCATGTAAGCTTTGTGTTCGTCCATCATGAAAATATGGAGCTGTTAACGCCACATTTCTTAAAGAAGGCACTTTAAAATAATACTTATCTTTTTCTCTATGCGTCACATCATATCTTCCAAAATCTTTTCCCTTTACATCATGAAAAATACCAAATTTGTTGTACATATTACCACCTATGTTCACGCCTTGGTGACATGTTATACACCCTTTGTTCTTAAATAACTCATAGCCTTGTATAGCATCTTGTGAGAGTGCTTTTTTATTGCCTTTTAAATATTTATCAAAAGGAGCATTTGGCGTGATGAGTGTTTTTTCATATTCAGCTATAGCATCTGTGATGTTTTCTTTTGTGATACCATCTTGGTAAATTTCTTGAAACTCTTTTTTGTAGTGGGTTTGTTGTAGTTTAGGAATAAGCGCTTGAAAAGTAAAGCCCATCTCTTTTGGATTTTCAATTGGCCCTATTGCTTGGTCTTGCAAGTTTTTTGCTCTTCCATCCCAAAACTGTCTAAAATTAAATACGGCGTTATATACTGTAGGCGCATTCCTTGAACCTTTTTGTCCATTGATACCAAAAGAAAACTGAAGATTATCATCTCCACCATCTTCAAGTATATGACAGCTCCCACAACTTATTGTGTCATTTTTTGAAAGTGCTGTATCAAAAAAAAGTTTTTTTCCCAATACGACTTTTTGTGCATTCACAGCTACTGATGTAGGAATTGGAGTAATCGGTTCATCCAACATTTTTAGCGGATTATTCGCTAAAAGTAAGATTTGTGTACACATAAGTAAAAATATTTTTTTCATACCAACATTATACACTAAAGTATAAAATAAAAGACTCAATACATCTTCCCTTTACACTTTCTTTTCACTCTTATTTTACACTACCGATATCTTTCATAGGAGGAAAATATGAAAACAGCTTTAAAAATAAAGCTTCTTGGCTTAGCGGCTATCGTTTGTGCTTCACAAATAGAGGCGGCTGACTGGCTTAAATTACAAGGGTATCAACCGGAGTTTTTTGCACCAAAAGGTGTAATTGTGACTTAATTAAAACTATTGGCTATAGAATGTGTGATAGTTTTAAAATATCTCTACATGAGACAACACAAAAGGAGTTACCACTTGAGCTTACTCGAACTTGAAAGTAAAGTAAAACAGCTTAGAAAAGAAAAAAGCATAACACAAGAAGAGCTTGCAAAACAAGCTAAAATAAGCCGTGCAACACTCTCAAAAAGGGTATGAACTTGATATAAAACCTTCAAATTCGTTTTTACAAAGTGTTTATGAAGAGGTGGGCAGTGATATATGATATAATTGTGAAAGTGTAATTTTTAGAGGGGTATAAGATGAAAATTATTTTAGTTTTATTTATGTTCGGCTATTTATCACTTATTAGTGGCTCAACTTTAGTTGTTGATAATACCCCTTCTTCCGGATGGTTTGGAAGTTATAGTTGTGAAGCAAGTTTTTGGCCAGACAACCCATATTCTACTATCCAGGCGGCAGTCAATGATGCTAGTAATAACGACACCATCAAAATCTGTAAAGGGGATTATGATGAGAGTGTTACTGTAAACAATAAAGATACTCTAACTATCACAAATGGTGCTGATGCTTCTTCTCCTTCTGATGTTAATTGGTACAACAATGGCGATGGGACACTCAACATAGATGGGAATACAAAAAATTTAACAGTTAAAAATGTTTCTATAAAATCAACACAAACAAATGAAAACTATAAAGATATTCATATCAAAAGTGCAAGAGGTACCTTGACACTTCAAAACTTAATAGTAGATACACCCAATGGGGCAACTGCTATTTATGGAGAATGGGGAGTGAATGCAAATCTTAAAGGAGTATTTAAAGATTTAAAAATCACTACTAAAGCAAATGGTATTTATCTCAATAAAGGAGCATTGCAAACTTTTGATAATTGTAATTTTACACTCTTGGGTAACGCTGCTTCAAATTATGGTATCTATCTTGGAAATAGTATCAAAGATAAAAAACACTCTTTTAAAAATTTACATTTTACTCTAAAATCACAACCAGCAATTTTACTCAAACATGGTTCAAAAATGACATTTGATACTATATCTATATCGACGGATGGATATGGTTCTAACACCAAGGCAATAGAATTAGATTGGGGCGTAACACAAGACGATTTAACCTTTAATCATATCGGTATCTCTCTTGATGGAGGCATTGGTATATCTATAAGAAAAGCAAAAAATATAACTGTTGATGATGTCAATATAAGTGGCAGTACAAATCAAGCTTTTTTTTCTGATAGCAGTGTAAGCGATAATCTTAATTTTACAAATATAAATTTACATGCAACTAGTGGATATGCGTTACAAATCGAAAATGGAACAAATGTTTCCATCGATACTGCAGATATAGATGGCACAAACGGTAATAACGGAGCTATCTTTTTAGATTGGGGCGTTGTTGGGGATTATGATTTTAAAAATATAAATCTTAGTACACATTCTGGTGGTATAAACATAAAAAAAGGAAATAAAGTAACATTTGATACTGTTACAATTTTTAGTGATAGTAGTAGTGCTAATGACAAAGGCATTGTATTTGACAATAATAATTTTCAAAAAATGACATTTACCAATCTTGATGTAAATACAAGTGGAGACGGACTCAAAATTACCGGTAGTAGTGACCTTACAGTAGATAGCTCCAAGCTCACAACAAGAGGCGACCATGCAATTGACATAGGTAGTAATGTAACAAAAATGTATCTTAAAAATTCATGTTTTCACAATGATTCCAATGGAGGAAATAGTTATGCAATTTATATAAATAATTGGAACAGTGATTTACATGTAAATAACAACTGTCTTTTTGCACAAAATGGTGGAAATTATGCGCGAGATGCTGCAGTCCATGATTGGGATGGAAACTATTGGGATGGTGTCAGTGATGCCAATGGAGATGGAAAAATCAGTAGAGATGATACTATAAAAATAAGCACAAACATTGTAGATAACAATCCTCTTTCTTCGTGTCAACAGCATTGTTACTATAATGGCAGTGTAAATAAAGTAAAGTCCCAGCAGATAAGACAAACTGGCTTCTACTGTCTCAAACGGCAGCCAGTTTAAGAGTTTTAAAAACTGTGTATGTATATAAGAACCTTTAAAAAACCAAACAAGTGACCAAAAAGCAGCACTGACAAATACCACGAGCAAAGAAAACGAACTGTACTTTTCTTTGGAAACTTTCTCTAAAATCATATTTCCGATTTCCGAAAAATGCCAAAATCAAAGCGAATGTTACCAGTACCAACGAAAACCATAAAAATGAGGACAATATCCAGGCTCCGTTTGAACGAAGCATAGAAAAAGGAACCAAATCAATAAAATATGCGGCAGTAGAGACTAACTCATCCCATAAAAAGTAGCCTATTACTGACCAACCAAGCGTGACGATCAGACCAATTGCCAAGGCTCGTTTCATTATTTTATAATTGAGTATTGCACTAAATCCAAAAAGTATAGATTCTATAATAATCTGCATGCTATTTTGTTTGACACTTGCTTGCATTAGCTTTGATGAATGACAAGCGTGTAAGAATATGCCCAAATTCTGCATCTTCTTCTTCAAATTTTTTACGCAATTCTGCTCTTTTTGCTTCTAGTATATCTATCTGTTTTTGCACATCTTCAGGATTTACATAACACTTCTTTGCCGCCTCAGCCTCTTTTTCCAAAACCCAGTCCATAGCTTTTTTTAAAAATTCTACCATTGTTTTCTCCTAAAACTCTTATCTTATGTGAGCATTATATACCTTCTTTTATTAATTTCTGTTTACCATAAGAAAACATGAAAGTACCTAATAATACAATATATGTTATACTCAAGGTTAAAGAATATAAAATTTAAGCCAGCAATGGAGCAAACATCATGCAAGCCGTAGATAAAAACTTTTTCACATGGAATGATTATGTCACCTGGGAAGGCAGATGGGAGCTTATAGACGGAGAAGCATACGATATGTCTCCGGCACCCTATCCAAAACATCAGAGATTAGTCGGTAGAATTTATAGAGAGCTTAGTAACACGCTGGATTGTAAAGAGTGTGAAGTTTATATATCACCGGTTGACTGGAAAATAGATGAGTACAATGTTGTACAGCCTGATGTGGCTCTGTTTTGTGAAGAACCAAAAGAGCAGTATTTTTCCAAGACACCTCCCCTTGTTGTAGAAGTCCTTTCAAAATCCACAGCAAAAAAAGATATCAATGAAAAATTTTCTCTGTATGAAAAAAACGGTGTAAAGTTTTATATGCTAGTCGAACCAAACAGTGAAATTGTCGATATTTTTGAGCTAAAAAACGGCAAATATGAGTTTCAAAAGAAGCTTACATGTAATGACAGCTATACTTTTGAATTGGATGAATGCAGCTTGTCTGTGGATTTTAATAATGTTTTTTAACAGATAATCAAGAATATAAGGATTTAAATTGCAGAATTTTGGAAGATTTTTTCTTTTTATTATACTAAGCTGTTCTTTAAGCTGGGGAGATGTTTCCTTAAATGGCTACCTGCATCCTGGCTACACAACAGATAACATTTTCACCCCCAATGAACCGCTTACAAATGACAATGAGCCTACATATGATTATTATCTCAATAACCCTACAAAATTTTATTTGAGTGAAGATAGTAACATTACCGAAGTTATACTTGTCAATGCTGTGGATATTGACAGTCCTATTGAAGTTTATATTGATGGTAACCTTGTGGGAACAGGCGCAAGCGGAAGTGCCACTATATTGTTGGACACTACGCTGAGTCTTACTAGTGGTTATCATGATATAGCATTACAAGGGAATTGTTATGATAGACGAGGCAATGAAACAGATTGTGGAAGCCGTCGGGTACAGAGTATTGATGACTTTTCATTCAGTGGTATTACTCTTGTTAGTGATCAAACATCATCAGCCTACCATTTTATTCAAAGAAGACATACCGGAGATGATAATGACGATGATGACAACTATGATATAGATGAAACGGAGTATAGCTATTACCCTGATGCTTTTGAAGCACAAAGTATTACTTATACTATAAATGACAATAACGCATATGCGGGATTTGAGATATACCTCTCTCGTGTGAGAGATATTCACCAAAACGGAGTAAATAAACTTACTGTGTATGATACTTCCGGTGGAATAATTGCCTCATTTGACTTGAACAATTCATCAACTGATACTTTTGATTTTAATGTTCTATATGACAACAATATCAGTAGTATTGGTTCTGTTACTATTATGAGTGGTGATACGGGAAGCTTTATTGATGACATCTCTTTTGGTGAACTCATTGTTATTCCTCTCACTTTTGAAGAATTTGTAGAAGCTACAAATCCTCTAATTGATTACCATTTTGATGAGTGCAACTGGGATAATGACAGCAATACCTATGAAATAAAAAACTCCGGCACACTTGGAAATGACTATAATGCAACAGCAATGAATGATGCAAATATTTCTGAGGGGCAAATTTGTTCCGGAGGGGATTTCATAGATGGGCAAAAAGCAATTATTGCAAAAAACCCTATAAATTTACCTAACAAGTACACACTAACAACTTGGGTTAAATTTCCACTTAGCCCTTCAAATCATACACTTTTTAATTCGGATACTTATTTCTACAATATAGCAGACAAAACAGGAAGCACTACTGACTATATATATTTTTCTCAAAACACAACAAATGACACCTGGAATCTTTGTGTTGTCAATAGTTCATATGAGTGTCAAGAATACAATCCACAAAACCTCAACGGATGGAATCTTCTCAGTTTTCGAATCTCTTCAAGTGGTACACTTTTTGATATCAACGGAACAAATATTTTAAGCTTTACACAAGCACCAAACAGTGGTAGTTTGGGTTTACTCTACAATTCAGACTACGATGCAAATGATGATGTCCCAAATGGACAGTCACTGGGTGCTTTGGCTGATGAGTTTCGTCTTTATAATCGCATTTTGGATGCAAATGAGTTGCAACAACTTCTTAGCGAGACAAGAGTCTGTCCTAGTTGTGAAGGAACCACTCAAAATGATAACAAAACAACCCTGTTTAACGCAGTCACTTCCATTGGAGGCGTTACATGTAATGCAGTCAATGACTGGGATAACAATTTGACGACACAAATAGTCAACAATCCATACGGGCTTTATATTCTCTCAAAAGATGCACTCACCCAGACTGCTCCGAGTGAAGCAGATATCACAAAAGTCACACTCAAATACTATGATGACGGGAACACTACTGACTGTGGTGGCAATCTTCTTGCAGATGTTGTAAAATGTGATGACACAACCGGTACTCCGTGTAACGATACCAATGCAAGTGGCTGTGCCTACTACAGTGACATGACGGTAAACCGCGCTGTAAAATGTGTCCAGGTTTATATAGAAGGAAGAGATCAAAACAATACCTCTTTAGATATCAACAGCTCTTACTCAAGTGACAACTATGCCGTACGCCCTGCAAAATTTGTTCTCAATGTCACAACTTCACCTCTTATAGCCGGAGCAGATTTCAACACAACTTTTCAAGCCTTAGATGC
>JALSLQ010000069.1 GCA_026988235.1 Sulfurimonas sp. | reverse complement strand
ATGAAATAGTAAAAAACATTCTTCCACTCACTCTCATTTATGCTACAATTTTACATGCTTGTTTGAGACTCAAAAAAAGTGGAAGGCTGGGAGTGAAACGGGTGGAAGAATAAAGTGAAATATGCATCAATTGTTGTAAAGTTAAATAATTATATATTAATATTTGTCCCAACTATTGATAATATGTCCCAACTAAGATATAATACATTTGATAGAATAAAATGAAAAAAAAGAATGTATTAAAATGAAAAAAAAGAATGTATTAAACTTAATAAAATATCATGCAGAAAAAAATGATTCTGCTTTTCGAAATGAAGCATATGAAATAGCAAAATATTTTGACGAAAGTAATAATTATCAACTTTCTGAGTACATTATGGCTTTGTTATCAGATGTAAATACCTTTTCTCCGCAAATTGAGGAAAGTGAAAATGTATTTGTTAAGCGATTAGAAACTTCAAACAATCCACTTCCATTACCAAATTCAATTAAAGATAATATTTTAGGTATCATAAATGCCATAGGACACAATGCAGGTGTTAATAAATTTTTATTTGAAGGACCACCAGGTACAGGGAAAACTGAGTCAGCAAAACAAATTGCAAGAATACTTGAAAGGGAATTGTTTATTGTAGATTTTGATTCAGTTATTGATAGTAAAATGGGTCAAACTTCTAAAAATATTTCATTACTTTTTAATGAAATTTCTTCTGTTTCCAATCCAGATAAAGTTATTATTTTGTTTGATGAAATAGATTCAATTGCGATTGATAGGATTAATTCAAATGATTTAAGAGAGATGGGAAGAGCCACTTCGTCTGTTTTAAAAGGCTTAGATAGCCTTAATGACAATATTGTCTTAATCGCAACTACTAATTTATATAAAGCATTTGATAAAGCATTATCAAGAAGATTTGATGCTGTTATTGATTTTAGTAATTATACAAAGCAAGACCTTGTTGATGTTGGTGAAGCTATTTTAAACAATATGTTACAGAAGTTTAAATTTGCCGGAAGAAATATACGGTTATTTAAGAAAATACTTGAATGTATGGATGCAATACCATATCCTGGGGAACTTAAAAATCTTATTAAAACATCAATAGCATTTAGTGACTCAAATAATGAATATGATTATTTAAAAAAATTATATATCAATGTTAGTAAAAATAATGAAAATATGGATTTAAAACAGTTGCAGAAGACTGGATTTACAGTTAGAGAAATTGAAATTCTAACGGGAATTTCAAAAAGTCAAGTATCTCGAGAGTTAAAGGAGTAATAAAAATTGAATGATTTACTACAATTAAAAGGAACTTTTGAGCAAGCACCTTATAAAGGTGGAGGTGGAGGAACTAATTTACCAAAAGGTAAATCTATAAATGTATTAAGGTTACAAAATTTACTTAAAAATTTAAGTGAGCTACAGGTGTTCTGGCAAAATCAGAGTTTATTGTCTGGAGCACTCATTACAGCACACTATATTAAGGTTGCAGCTAAAACCAACAGATTACAAGCTCTTTTGGGAAATAATTCAAATAGTCCTAATAGCTCTGTAGTAGGTGCGAAATTTTCAAATGATGACTCTCCAAAACATATAATCACACATTACATATCTCGAAATATTTTAAATGAATCCATAAAACAATTAAGATATAGTATTGATATTCTAAATCAAAAATTTAATGGTGAAATAGATTGTAATACTATTGATAAAATAAATAAAAAAGAAGTTCTATTTACTCCTAAGACAATTGGAAAAACAAAATTTTTTAAAATAATTGTAGATGCATATTATGTTGATAAGTTTGATGTATCCACTGATGATGTGATATTTGAAAATGATGCAATTATTACTATCTATAAAACAGATTTAAGGACGACTCAATTACTAGAAAAAATAGGAATAAATATTTTATCTAACCGTATTATGGATGAAACAACTATTTTATTACGACCTGACGAATTAGAAACTTTAAAGGTAAAAGCTCCATTTTTAATATCTATGGCGGTTAGTGATTTATCTGAAATAACGAAAGATGACTTTGAGTTTATTGATGACGGAATGATAAAAATTAATTCACCAGAGCATGAGCCAACTATTGGTGTTATAGACACCCTTTTTGATGCAACTGTATATTTTTCTGAATGGGTTGAATATACTAATATGCTCTCTAATGAGATACCTACTTCAGCTAGTGATTATGAGCATGGAACAGCTGTTTCCTCTATAATTGTAGATGGGCCAACATTTAATCCTGATTTAGATGATGGATGTGGTAATTTCAAAGTAAGGCATTTTGGAGTAGCAAGTGGTATTAGCTTTAACTCATTTACAATATTAAGAAATATTAGTGAGATTGTATCTCAAAATAGAGATATTAAAGTTTGGAACTTATCTTTGGGATCAAAACTTGATATACATTCTAATTTTATATCTCCTGAAGCAGCTATTTTGGACAAAATACAATTTGAAAATGATGTCATATTTGTTATCGCTGGAACAAACTTATCTTCTGGGGAAACTGAAACTAGACCAATTGGAGCTCCAGCAGATTCAATTAACTCTATAGTTGTAAATTCTGTAGATATGAATAACCAGCCTTCATCATATAGTAGAAAAGGACCAGTCTTATCATTTTTCATTAAACCTGATATTAGCTATTATGGTGGTGATTCTGGAAATCCTATGAGGGTTTGTACTCCTACAGGAGAAGCATTTGTTAAAGGAACTTCATTTGCAGCCCCTTGGATTTCTAGGAAATTATCATATTTAATTGATATATTAGGGTTAAATAGAGATATTGCAAAAGCACTACTTATTAATTCTGCAACAGGATGGGATAAACAGCAAAATGATCCATCACTTATTGGTCATGGAGTTGTTCCAAAAAGAGTAGAAAATATTGTACATTGTGCAGATGATGAAATACAGTTTATTATACAAGGTATTTCTGAAGAATATGATACATACAATTACAAGATACCAGTGCCTGTAGTTAAAGAGAAACATCCTTTTACTGCAAAAGCTACACTTTGTTATTTTCCAGCTTGTTCAAGAAATCAAGGGGTAGACTATACTAATACAGAACTTGATATAAAATTTGGTAGGCTAAATGGTAAGGAACATAAGTCTATTAACAATAACTATCAAACAGAGGAATTTGGTCATTATACATGGGAAGAAGATGCCAGAAAGATTTTTAGAAAATGGGACAATGTAAAACATATACGAGAAGTTCTAACTGGAAAAAATAGAGAATTAAAGGCTTATGATAACCCTTTATGGGGATTAAGTCTTAAAACAAAAGAACGACTAGACGAAAAGTTTGGTGAAGGACTCAAGTTTGGTGTTGTAATAACTTTAAAAGAAATAAATGGAGTTAATAGAATCGATGAATTTATTAAAAATGCTCAACTTAGAGGCTGGTTAGTTAATAAAATAGATGTGGATACAAGAATTGACATTTTTAATGTAGCAGAAGAAGAAATAGAGTTCGAATAATTCCCTAAGTTTCAAAAGTATTGGCTGCATAACTAAGTTGAAAATTGCATTTACTGGTTGAATGGGCGGTTGAAGTTTTTTTTGGTGAGTAATGTTTCAGTCTAAACTTGCACGAAGTCATTTTAGCATTACAAAAGTAAATAGTCTGAGATTTATGTTTTGTAGATTTTAATGTGGGTAGCAATAGGATAGCAAAGAAAATATCATTATTTCTTAAAAGTTTAGTTTGATTCGTATTTTAGGGTTTAGTGATGTTTAGAAGTGGTGGACCCTCAGGGATTCGAACCCTGGGAGGTATGACCCTCGCCGGTTTTCAAGACCGGTGCATTCGACCAACTCTGCCAAAGATCCACATGTTGTTTTTGATAAGAAAATCATTTAAACTGGAGGTGCCACCCAGATTTGAACTGGGGATAGCAGCTTTGCAGGCTGCGGCCTTACCACTTGGCGATGGCACCAGTCAATTTATCTTTCATATCAATGGTGCCCGGGGCCGGACTCGAACCGGCACAGTATTGCTACCGGGGGATTTTAAGTCCCCTGCGTCTACCAATTTCGCCACCCGGGCATAATGAATGAATTCACAGTTTAACAATTTTAAAAATGGAGCGGGAAACGAGGTTCGAACTCGCGACCCCGACCTTGGCAAGGTCGTGCTCTACCACTGAGCTATTCCCGCAATTTTCAGTTTACACTTTGTAAGTGAGCCGGAATTATAGCTTGTTTTTTTTACTTTGTAAAGAGTTTTTAGTTAAAAATAGAAAAAAAGTGCTATAATCGCATTCATATTTAAAGATGTAAACTACTATATAGGGATTTTTTATGAGAAGTGATATTATTAAAAAGGGCTTTGATAAAGCGCCTCATCGTTCATTGTTACGGGCAACAGGATTAAAAGATGAAGATTTTGACAAACCGTTTATCGGGATTGCGAACTCTTATATTGATATTATTCCCGGACACTTTTTTTTACATGAGTATGGTGAAATTGTAAAAGAAGCTATTCGCGAGGCAGGAGGAGTTCCTTTTGTTTTTAACACTATCGGTGTGGATGATGGGATTGCTATGGGACATGATGGTATGCTGTATTCTTTGCCTTCGCGCGAGATTATTGCAGACTCTATTGAAACTGTTATGAATGCGCATAAACTTGATGCAATGATTTGTATTCCTAACTGTGACAAAATTGTTCCAGGTATGATTATGGGTGCACTTCGTGTAAATGTTCCTACTATTTTTGTCTCAGGCGGTCCTATGCCTGCAGGTCATAAAAAAGACGGAACACCTATTGATTTGTCAACGGCATTTGAAGCGGTCGGGCAATTTAATGACGGAAAAATGAGTGAAGAAGAGTTACATGAAATAGAGTGTGAAGCCTGCCCATCGGGAGGAAGTTGTTCGGGAATGTTTACGGCAAACTCTATGAATACTCTTTGTGAAGCGATGGGTATTGCACTACCAGGCAATGGAACGGTACTTGCAATGACACCGGAGAGGATTGTGATGGTAAAAAAGGCGGCAAAACGCATCGTTGAGCTTGCAAAAATGGAAAATAACGAAAAATACAACTTCAAAAATATTTTAAATGAAAAAGCAGTGCATAATGCATTTGTTGTCGATATGGCAATGGGTGGTAGTTCAAATACCGTGCTACATATGTTGGCAATTGCCAGAGAAGCAGATGTAGAGTATAAAATAGAAAATATCAATAAAATAGCGGAAAAAGTAGCACATATAGCTAAAATTTCTCCATCATTAACAACTGTTCATATGAAAGATATTGATGATGCCGGTGGTGTTAATGCGGTTATGAAAGAGGTTTCTAACAGAGGTAATGATGTTCTAAACCTTGATGCGCTTACTATTACAGGGGAGACTTTGGGTGAGAGAATTAAAGATGCCGAGATTAGAGATTTGTCTATTATTCATACGAATGAGCATGCATATTCTCCTGTCGGGGGGCTTTCTATTCTTTTTGGTAATCTTGCAACAGAGGGTGCGGTTATTAAAGCTGCCGGTATTGTTGACAGTATGAGACACTTCAAAGGGACGGCGATTTGCTTTAACTCGCAAGCAGAAGCTATAGCCGGAATTATGGCACATAAAGTCAACCCCGGTAATATTGTCGTGATTCGTTACGAGGGTCCAAAAGGCGGTCCGGGTATGCAAGAGATGCTTGCACCGACTGCACTTATTCAGGGTATGGGATTGGGTGAGAGTGTTGCGTTGATTACTGACGGTCGTTTTTCAGGGGCTACAAAAGGTGCTTCAATTGGGCATGTTTCTCCAGAAGCGGCTGAGGGTGGACTTATCGCTTTAATAGAAGACGGTGATGAGATAGAACTTGATGTTGATAAACATATACTACAGTTACATGTAGATGGTGAAGAGTTGGCAAAAAGAAAAGATCATTATGTACCGTATAAAAATGAAGTGAAATCAAAATGGTTGAAGCGTTACCAACTGTTAGTATCTAATGCATCAAACGGTGCCGTACTAAAAACTGAATTATAAGAAGGAAAATATATTTTGAATGAAATTGCTATAAAAAAAGATGGTGAGATTATTGATACGCAAACAGCAAAAGAGTGTGGATTTGAAGGCGAACAAATTCATCTTGATAATTCTCCTGAATCTTTAGAAATTCTGCGTCACTCAACGGCTCACCTTATGGCACAGGCTATTAAATCACTCTATCCTGATGCTGAATTTTATGTCGGACCTGTTGTCAAAGAGGGCTTTTACTATGACTTTAAAACTTCTGCTGAAATTGGTGAGGGTGATTTAAAGAAAATTGAGAAACAAATGCTCTCTTTTGCAAAGAAAAAATACCTGATAGAGAAGTATGAAATCTCTATGGATGAAGCAAAAGAGAAATTTAAAGATGACCATCTAAAACTTGAAGTGATGAAACGCATTCCAAGTGATACGGTAAGTATCTATAAACAGGGTGAATTTGAAGATTTATGCCGTGGTCCACACTTGCCAAATATCGGATTGATTCGTTACTTTAAACTTACAAAAATTGCAGGTGCTTATCTTGGTGGAGATTCTAAAAATGAGATGCTTACGCGTATATACGGTATAGCGTTTGCAACAAAAGAGGCACTCAAAGAACATATGACAATGTTAGCCGAGGCTGAAAAACGCGACCATCGTAAACTGGGTAATGAGATGAAACTCTTTACTTTCCGTGAAGAAGTTGGTGCCGGTTTTCCTATCTGGTTGCCTGCCGGTGGGCGTCTGCGTGCAAGACTAGAATCATTACTTTTTAAAGCACATAGAAAACGCGGATATCAACCTGTTCGCGGTCCCGAGATGTTGCGTTCCGATTTATGGAAAACATCAGGGCATTATCAAAATTATGGTGAAAATATGTATTTTACGCATATTGATGAGCTGGAATTTGGTGTAAAACCTATGAATTGTGTCGGTCATATCAAAGTATATGAAGATGAGCTACACTCTTACAGAGATTTGCCGATTAAATATTTTGAATATGGTGTTGTGCATCGTCATGAGATGACGGGTGCCTTGCACGGACTTTTTCGTGTTCGTGAATTTACCCAAGATGATGCACATATTTTCTGTCGTGCTGATCAGATTGAAGAACAAATTATTGAAGTGGTTGATTTCGTCGATAAAATTATGTCAACTTTTGAATTTGATTACAAAATGATGATTTCCACAAAACCTGAGAAAGCTGTTGGAAGTGATGAAGTATGGGAAATTTCTACACAGGCACTCAAAAATGCGATGGATAAAAATGAACTTGCTTATGAGATAGATGAGGGTGGTGGGGCATTTTACGGACCAAAAATCGACATTAAAATTACCGATGCCATTGGTCGTGAGTGGCAGTGTGGAACAATTCAGTTAGATTTTAATCTTCCTGAGCGTTTTCATTTGGAATACAACGGCGAAGAGAATGACAAAATACAGCCGGTAATGATTCACCGTGCTATTTTGGGTTCATTTGAGCGTTTTATTGGGATTTTGACAGAGCATTACGCCGGAGAATTTCCGATGTTTATATCGCCTACACAGGTAGCAATTATTCCAGTTGCCCAAACACATAAAGAATATGCTAAGCTATTATCAGATAAACTTATTGATATTAATGCCGATAGTGAAATTTATGTGAAGAATGATTCTTTAAATAAAAGAATCAGAACTGCAGAAAAAACTCGTGTTCCCATGATAGTTGTCATTGGGGATGAAGAGATAAAAAATAAAACAGTTGCTATTCGTGATAGACGAACTAGAGAGCAGTACAACTTAAGTGAAGAGGAATTCTTGAAGCTTATACAAACTAAAATAAATGAGGTAAATTTTTGAGTAAAAACAAAGACCGCGTCATCATGAATGATGACATCCGTGTTCCAGAGGTGAGATGTAATGTAGATGGAGGTGAGTCTTTAGGCGTCATCTCTACTGATGAAGCTATGACAAAAGCAAATGAATTAGGCTTAGACCTTGTGTTGATTGCCCCAAATGCCAAGCCACCTGTTGCAAAAATCATGGATTATGGGAAGTTTAGATACCAAGAAGAAAAAAAGCTCAAAGAGCAACGAAAAAATCAAGTGAAAATCGTTGTTAAAGAGATTAAACTCTCTGTGAAAATTGCGGAAAATGATGTAGCATATAAGGTGAAACATGCACGAGAGTTCCTTGAAAAAGGTTTTCATGTAAAATTCAGAGTATTTTTACGCGGTCGTGAGATGGCACATCCAGAAGCGGCTAAAGAAGTCCTTTTACAGGTATGGCCTATGGTTGAAGACATCGCTGTAATGGATAAGCCACCAAAGTTTGAAGGACGCTACTACAATATGTATGTTGTTCCACAAAAATAAGTATGTACTAAACATACTTTATTATCCTACCCAACGCCATTAAGTGAAGTAACTTTTTCGGAACCTAGGTTCCGAAAAAGCTCAACTTAATGGCATCGCCCCTTTTACTAATCATCCATTAACAAAAAAAGTATTATAATTCCATGTAATTTAACTTATAAGGATTATTATGATTAGACGAATGCCATGGTGGCTAGCTGGAATTTTAATGGCTCTGCTTGTACTTTTTACATTTTCAGTATTTGGAGCAAGCAGACCTTTTGGTGCATCAACTTATGTACCTTACTTTGCAGGAATACTTTTTGATTTAAGCCCTCAAAAATATCCTTACCTCAAGGAAGTACATTTTGCCGGTGCTTGGGAAGGCGTTATGCTCTTAGGTGCATTAACGGGTGGTTTTTTAACTTCTGTATTTGTAACAAAAACTTTTCGTTTGAGTATTATGCCGACAGCCTGGAAAAAATATAAAAATTCTTCAGTAATCTCACGACTTATTTGGAGTTTTATTAGTGGATTTTTCCTCATCATCGGAGCTCGTTTAGCTGGAGGATGTACAAGTGGGCACTTTTTAAGTGGAATGGCACAAACTGCTGTAAGTAGTATGATTTTTGGCGGAGTAGTTTTACTTAGTATTGTTGTAACCGGAAAACTATTTTATAAAAGTGAGGCAAATGATGTTTGATAGAATTTTAAATATGTTTACAACGGTAGCAAATGAGACTCACGGTTCTGTTCTTGTTGTCTTTTTGATTGGACTTTTCTTTGGTGTCCTTATTCAATATAGTAGGGTAGATAAGTTTGAAAAAATTGCCGGTTTTGCAATGCTTAGAGATACAGTTGTTCCTAAAATGCTTTTTTTAGCAATAGGGTTGGCATCTATCGGGCTATATTTTATGGTTGAGGCAGGGGTTGCTTCATATCATCCAAAACCTATAATTTTAGGCGGGCTTATTATTGGTGGTACACTTTTTGGTATCTCAATGGCTATTTTAGGTAAATGTCCAGGAACAGGTCCTGTTTCTATTGCCGAGGGACGAATAGATGTGCTTGTAGGTGCGATAGGTGGAGTTTTTGGTGGTCTCGTTTTTACACTTTATTATGATTTTTTTAAAAAAATTATGGGTGAGAGTTTAGGAAAAACAACCTTAGTTTCTTATTTCCACGGGCATGAAAATTTAGTAGTACTTGTTTTTGGAATTTTTTTAATTGTGGTGAGTATTATTATTCCTCTTCGTCAGGAATTTGATGATGTAGATTTAGAACAGCTTAAAGAGTAAAAAGATATCACGCTAAATGCGTGATGTCTTTTATTTCAATATCTGAGGTTTAATCTCATCTTCGCTCAGATGCTCACTTACATACTTAATTGCAACAACTTTCTCTGTGTCATTAATATACCATTCTGCAATATGCTCATGTTCAAGATTCTTTAATTTATCCATATTGACATCTGCTATAGGTATAAATAAAAATTCATGTTTTGTTGGATTTTCAAATCTAATTAACATCCAAATAAACCAGATAGATGCAATAACTGCAATTGTTATGCCTATCGTACTTCTACTTGCTTCTCCTATCATAATACCGGCAATCATTGCTCCCACAAATGTAGAAAGATATGCAGCAGTATTTGCGACACCTAAAGCAGTTCCTTTTTGATGTACTTTAGCAAATTTACTTATCATCGATTGTACTAAAGGTTCCATCATATTAAATGCTATAAAGAAGAAAACAACACCAAATATAAAAACAAGACTAGAATTTGTAAGACCCATCATTGTAAAAGATGCTATAAAAAGTACAATGGAAATTAAAAATACTGTTTTTGGTTTATTATATTTTTCACCAAAAATTGCTGCTGGACCCATAGCCAAAATCCCTGCTATCATTGCCGGAACATATACTTCCCATAAATCTGTTTTTGCCCAGTCAAAATGATAGGTGGCATGTGTTAAAAAGATAGGAATTAAAACAAATGCCATAGTCATTAGACCTTTTTGCATGGAATCGACAATAATCATATTGAGAAGATTTTTATCTTTTAAGATTTCTGAAACTTTTGCTTTTTTATTATAAATATGTATGATTTTTGGAGGTGTAGGTACCTTTGTAAAGAGAAGAACCATAGCAAGTAAAGAAAGCCCTGCTGTGATGTAAAATAGATTATTAACACCGTAAATACCACCGATTACCGGTCCTGCCACCATAGCAACTGCAAAACTCATTGCTATAAAGCCACCCATAATTGCCATAGCATGCCCTCTTGTTTTTTCTTCAACTAAATCAGCAATCATAGCAACAACAACAGAACCGATAGCACCGGCACCTTGTAAAAAACGACCAAGCATTAAGATATAAATATTATCTGCATATCCGGCAACTAAAGAACCAATCATAAAAATAACAAGCCCTATAAAGAGTGTAGGTTTTCTTCCTATTTTATCACTCATAGAACCAAATGGTATTTGAAATGCTGCTTGTGTGAGCGCATAACCACCAACAATAATACCGACTAAAAGAGGTGTAGCACCTTTTAAACTCAATGCATACACCGAAAGAACTGGTAAAACCAGAAAGAGCCCTAAAAATCTAAGAAAAAGAATACTTGAGAGGGGGAAAACTTTTTTGAACATATAAATCCTTTTGTTTTATAGTATAATTTTGCAATTATAGAGCAACTATTATTTATAATTGATTTGCAAAAGATAAAATAAATAATTTAAAAGATAATTTAAGGAATAAAATTTGAAATTAGTTTTAGCAACCTCTAACAAAGGCAAAGTTAGAGAGATAAAAGCACTTTGCAAAGAGTATGATGTCATACCCTACACTGAATTGATAGATGAATTTGAAATAGTGGAAGATGCGGATACTTTTCAAGAAAATGCACTGATAAAAGCAAGGGCAGTATATAAAGCTTTGGGTGAAGAAGATGCAGTTGTTTTGGCTGATGACAGTGGCATAAGTGTTGATATTCTCAATGGTGCACCGGGAATTTACAGTGCAAGATACGGTGGTAAAGATGCAGATGACAAAGAGAATTTAAAAAAACTCATGCAAGATATTCGAGCAAAGGGTGTTACAAATTCTCCTGCACATTATACGGCTGCTATTGCAATTGTAACAAAAGAGATTGAAAAAACTGTGCATGGTTGGATGCATGGAAAGGCGATTACTGAGGCAAAAGGAGAGGGTGGCTTTGGATATGATCCGATGTTTGTACCGCTTGGGTATGAAAAAACACTTGGCGAATTGGATGAGGAAGTTAAAAAAGAACTCTCTCATCGCTCACAAGCTTTACATTTGGCAGGTAAAATTTTAAAAAGTTTATAAAAATTTACGACTTGCCAAATAGAATGTTTTTTCTAATTTGTGTAGTAATGAATGTAAGTGGTCGTTATATCTGCTAATTCTTTGCATGATATCTCCTTGTACATTAAAATGTCTAACAAGAAAGATTTAGCAAAAACTGTACCACTAGTTAAATAGTGTTAGAAGTATCACACCAAAAATAATTCTGTAAACACCGAAAGAGACAAAGGTAAATTTTTCTAAAAACTTTAAAAAGAGTTTGATGGTAAGGTAGGCAACAACAAAAGCAACAATAAATCCTACTGCTAAAGCTGCAATGTTTGCAGATGAAAATTCATGATAATGTTTGAGTAGATCATATCCGCTGACAGCACCCATGACAGGAAAAGCGAGTAAAAAACTAAACTCGGCACTAGCTTTTCTGTCTAAGCCAACTAGTAAAGCACCGATTATTGTAGCTCCTGCGCGTGAAGTTCCGGGAATGAGCGCAAAAATTTGAGCGAATCCAATCCAAAGTGACTGTTTAAATGTCACATCTTCGACATCTTTTGTCAGCTTTTTTTCCTTTGGAATGTAGAACTTTTCAACGAGTAAAAATATAATTCCCCCGATAATGAACATTATTGCCACTATGTTGATGCTAAAAAGTGCTTTAATCTGATGAGAGAAAATGAAGCCGACTACTCCAATAGGTAAAAACGCAACAAATACTTTTGTCCATAAATTAATATGTTTGAGTGTAAACTTTTCTTTGTAGTTGAAGACTACAGCTAAAATAGCAGCAAATTGAATAATAACTTCATAAGCTTTTGTGACACTTGTCTGGTCTATGCCTAAAAAGTGACTTGCTACAATAAGATGACCGGTTGAAGAAATTGGTAAAAATTCTGTAAACCCCTCAATTGTACCTAAAATAATGGAATCGAAAAGTGTCATAGTAAACCTTCTTTTTAAAATTTAAACTTATTTCGATATAATACGAGGTTTTATTTTTAAACAACCTAAAACTAATAGGAAATTATATATGTTACTTTTTACACCCGGTCCTACACCAGTTCCTCAAAATGTTCGTAATGCCATGAGTGATGAGACTATGCATCACCGTACCCCTGAATTTGAAGCAATTTTTGAAAAAACGCGCAAGCATCTTTTTAAGCTTTTTAAAACGGATGAAGTTGTGATGATTGCATCAAGCGGAACAGGCGTTATGGAAGCAGCTGTTATTAATCTTTGTCACAATACACTGTTGAATGTCAATTCTGGAAAATTTGGTGAAAGATTTGGAAAAATTGCAATAGCACACGGATTAAAACAAGTTGAGATTACAAATGAATGGGATACGCCTGTGAGTGTTGAAGCGGTCGTTGCAATGGTAAAAGCCAATAAAGATATTGATGCTATTGCTGTGCAAATCTCTGAAAGTGCAGGCGGACTGCATCATCCTGTTGAAGAACTTGCCCGTGCAGTCAAAGCAATTAATCCTGAGATTATGATTATTGCAGACGGCATTACGGCTGTGGGCGTTGAACCGATTGATGTGACAAATATTGATGCTCTTTTAGCAGGAAGCCAAAAAGCGCTTATGCTTCCCCCAGGGCTTGCAATTGTTGGTCTTTCAAATGCAGCGATTGAAAAAATGGGAACAGGACGCGGATACTACTTAAATCTGGCAAGTGAAGTAAAAAAACAACGCCAAAATACAACGGCATACACTGCTGCTACAACACTCATTATAGGTCTCTTGGAAGTTTTAGAGATGATAGAAAAACAGGGTGGAATTGGCGTGCTGTATTGTAATACTGCAAGACGAGCAAAAGCAACCAGGGCAGCACTCGAAGCGATAGGTTTACATAGCTATCCTAAAGTTCCTGCAAGAAGTATGACAACTATTGATGATGAAGATGCCTCAAAAATTCGTTCAGCTTTAAAAGAAGAATATGGTGTAAATGTAGCTGGCGGGCAAGATCATCTTAAAGGAAAAATTTTTCGTATTAATCAAATGGGACTCATTGCACCATATGAGTCTATCTGGGTTGTGAATGCCATAGAGTTAATATTACATCGCTTAGGACGCTTAGAATATGCAGGGATGGCTTCAAAAGTATATAATGAAGTCTATTTTAAAACTGCATTAGAAAAAAAAGAGATATAAATGATACTTGAACATGAAATACCTAACGGTTCTAAACTCTACTTTGGCAAATCTGCAAAAGTAAAACGCCTTATAGAAGATGTAGCAAGTACTATTCTGGATACAAATGGATATGAAGAAATTGTTACACCGATTTTTTCTTATCATCAACATAAAAGTATTGCCGATGAAAAAGAGCTGATTCGCATCAATGATGAGAAAAATAACGCCTTATCTCTGCGTGCAGATTCGACTATAGATGTTGTGCGAATTATACAAAAGAGGCTTGGAAGCAACACCAAACAAAAAAAATGGTTTTATATTCAGCCGGTTTTTACTTACCCGACTAGTGAGCAGTACCAAGTAGGTGTTGAATTTATGGGAGAAAAAAAGCTTTCATCTGTAGCTACACTTGCTTTGGAAATTTTTGAACAGTTACATGTAACGCCTTTAATGCAGATTTCAAATATAAAAATTCCTGAACTTTTAGTGGAAATGTTTGATGAGTTGAGCATAGATGATTTTAGACATATTAATATTGATAAATTTATTAATCTAAAAGTTGAGTGGTTGAGCGAACTTGTTTATTTGCAATATGTAGAGCAGATAGATGATATCATCAACAAAGTACCTGAGGCTATAAAAATTGAACTACAAAAGATGAAAGATTTATGCTCGGAAGCGGGATGTGATAATGCTGTTTTAGCACCAATGTATTATGCAAAAATGCTTTATTATGATGAGTTATTTTTTAGATGTATCGTAGATAATGAAGTATATGCACGGGGCGGAAGATATAAAAATGCCGACTTGACATCTGTAGGGTTTGCAATTTATACAGATACTTTGTGCGAAGCCTTAGAGCAATAGAAAAAGAGGAAAAAAGAAAATATGTATACAAATAAAGCGGATGTGATTGTAGGAATACAGTGGGGTGATGAGGGAAAAGGTAAAATAGTAGATAAACTTGCATTAGAATATGACATGGTTTGTCGTTCTCAAGGCGGTCATAATGCCGGACATACGATCTGGGTAGATGGTGTCAAATATGCACTGCATTTGATTCCTTCAGGCGTTTTAAATCCTAAAGCAATTAATGTCGTAGGCAATGGTGTGGTACTTTCTCCATCATCAATTATAAAAGAGATGGAACAGTTTAAAGGGCTTGAAGGTCGATTTTATATCTCAGATAAAGCACATTTAAATCTCTCATATCATGCACAAATTGATCAGGCAAAAGAGCGTTTGAAAGGTGATAAAGCTATTGGTACGACTGGAAAAGGCATAGGACCTGCATACAGTGATAAAATAAATCGTATTGGACATCGCGTGGGTGAGCTTTTAAATCCTGAGAAATTATGTCAGACTATTTTAGATTATTTTGAACAGAACAAGCCCATTTTTGATGCTATGGATTTACATGCACCTCAAAAAGAAGAACTTTTGGCCCAACTAAAAGATTTTAGCGAGAAACTTACACCTTTTATTACAGATACGACACAAATGGTATGGCGTGCACTTGATGATGAGAACAAACGAGTATTGCTTGAAGGTGCGCAAGGAACTATGTTAGATATTGACCACGGAACCTATCCATATGTAACATCATCATCAACTGTCAGTGCAGGTGCATGTACTGGGCTTGGATTGAATGCTAAAGATATAGGAAAAGTAACAGGCATAGTCAAGGCATACTGTACGCGTGTGGGTAATGGACCTTTTCCTTCAGAAGATATGGGCGAAGATGGAAAGCGTCTTGGTAAACAGGGACATGAATTTGGAACAACAACAGGGAGGGCTAGACGCTGTGGTTGGTTTGATGCAGTCGCTACAAGATATGCAAGTCGTTTGAATGGTTGCGATGAACTAGCTCTTATGAAACTTGACGTACTTGACGGATTTGATGAGGTAAAAGTGTGTGTGGCTTATGAATACAAGGGTAAAGAAATTGATTATGTTCCTGTTGATTTGGAAAATGTAACACCTATTTATAAAACTTTCAAAGGCTGGGATAACTCAGTAGGTGCTAGAACATTTGACACATTGCCTGCCTCTGCACAAGATTATGTGAAACTCATTGAAGAAATTAGTAAAACAAAAGTCGGTATAATTTCTACATCACCAGAGAGAGATGACACTATAATTTTATAAGGATATTTACCTTGAAGACTCGCTTTAGCTCCTTAGTACATGTAAAGAAAAATATCATGCAAAAGAGTGAGCGTCTTTTACAAAAAGCAAATGCAAACCTTCATAATGCAAAAAAAGCTCTCATTGAATCTTTGGCATTTCTACAAGACATAGAGCCTCCTACTCACGGGAAAATAGCAGATTTTTTAGCAAATAGAGCACTTTTAGATTCTCAACGAGCCATAATTAAACATAATGAAGAGTGGCTTACATACACAAAAACAGAAGTGACACAGGCAAAAGAACAACTTAAATGTGATATGATTGAATATGAAAAATATAAATATTTAGAGTATGAAGAGATACAAAAAGCTTTAAAACAGATAAAAATTAAAGAAGCAAAAGATTTAGATGAGATTGCTTTAATGACATATACTAATAAAAATAAGGAAGCTTCTTGAGATATATATTACTACTCGCGCTGTGCTATTCTGTACTTTTTTCTATGCAAAACAGTGATAAACTGTTTGAATGTACACAAATTTTTAAAGAGAGAAAAAATGAACTTTTGGTGGAGTTAGAACGAATAGATGAGCAAAAACAGTCATTAAGTGCTTTGAAAACTGCCACAGAAGATTTACTGAAAAAAAAAGAGGCAAAACTCTCTTTAGACGAGGACGCTGTGAATGCGAAGCTTGAAGAAGTAAGTAAAAAAGAGAAATCAATTAAAGCAATGCTTGAAAAAAATTCCCGAATTTTAAAAGAGCTTACATCAACAAAAATGAGTAAAATTTCGCAAACATTTTCAAAAATGAAAGCGGGTCCTGCCGCAAATATACTTGCAGACATGGATACAAAAGAAGCAGTATTAATCTTGCAATCTTTAAAGCCAAAAGTAGTCGGCAAAATATTAACAAAGATGGATCCCAAAAAAGCATCTGAGTTAACGCAACTATTAGCTAAATAATTGTAAAATATCAAAATTTAATTAATAAGCAGGCCAAAATTTATGAAAATATCACTCAAAACTATTCCCCATATCGCAAATAAAATTGCAATTGATTTAAACAAAAGTGGCACTGTTACAATGACGAAGGGGCTTGAAAGTGTCGCGTATGAAGCACAAAAAGTATTAGAAGAAAATGTAAAACAAGAGATGGCACTTGAAGAAAAAGTGGATGAAATTTGCGAAGAGAATGAAGAAGAGATAGAATTTATGCTCGCAGATGAGAGACAACTGTTTTTTATGATTAAGAAAAAATTGGCTCCTGAGTTTGATGTAATTTTAAATTATGAAGAGCGATACTCCGATATTTCTCATAAAATACTTGATGAGTTATATGAAGAAGATTTGATTCATTTTGACGTAACAGAAAACCGTATTAAAAACATTATATATAATGCTATTACCTCATTTATTGCTGACACTTCTGAAATAGAAGATGCGGTAATGGATAAAATTCGTTCGTACAAAAGAAAATTTATTCCTGGAACGGATGAATTTGAAATTTTACATGAAAAACTTTATAGAGAAGAATTAATGAAAAGAGGAATGGAGTAAGCACATGAATAGTTCATTAAAAAAAGCATGGGTATACTTGGAAAACGGCACCTTTTTAGAAGCAAATAGTTTTGGTGCAGATAAAACCGAAGTTGGAGAAATAGTTTTTAATACATCTATGAGTGGGTACCAAGAAATAATGAGTGACCCTTCTTATGCAGGTCAATTTGTCACTTTTACAATGCCTGAAATCGGAAATGTTGGTGTGAATGAACAAGATATGGAAAGTACAAAGGCACATGCTAAAGGAATGATAGTAAGAAAATATCAAGGACGATATTCAAATTTTCGAGCCCAAAATTCATTGCATAACTTTTTGATTGACAATGATGTGATGGGTATTTGTGATATTGACACAAGATACTTAACAAAAATGCTTCGGAGTGAAGGTTCTATGATGATGGTTGCATCAACTCAAATAAGCGATAAGGAAGAATTGAAAAAAATTCTTGAAAATACCCCTCGCATAGAAGATGTCAATTACATTGAGCAGGTGAGTACAAAAGAAGCATATACGCATAGCTCAAGTACATTTTCATACAGAGAGTTTAAGTATGATGAGCCGCCAAAAGCTCAGGCAAAAATTGTAGCTATAGATTTTGGTGTCAAGCGTAATATTTTAAATGAACTTGTGAATGCCGGCATAGAAGTAGAAGTTGTACCCAATGATTTTATTGCAGAAGATTTAATAGAAAAATATCAAGCAAAACTTATTGACGGCGTTTTTTTATCAAACGGTCCGGGTGATCCACTTGTCCTCAAGCGTGAACAAGAACAAATTAAAAAGCTTATAGCTGCAAAAATACCGATGTTTGGTATTTGTTTAGGGCATCAACTACTTTCAATTTCTCACGGATACGATACTTTTAAATTAAAATTCGGACATCATGGTGGGAATCATCCTGTAAAAAATGAAAAAACAGGTCTTGTTGAGATAACGGCACAAAATCATAATTACAATGTTCCTGATAGTATTGTAGAAATTGCATCAGTCACGCATATAAATCTTTTTGATGGAACTATTGAGGGGTTATATTACAATGATGCTCCTGTATTCTCCGTACAACATCATCCTGAAGCTTCCCCCGGCCCTAGAGAGAGCCGATATATATTCAATGAGTTTTTATCTTTGATAAAAAGATAAAACTCTCTCTTCTTTCGTTATTTTCTTATGTTAAACACATATTTCCTAATTAATTGCTTCCTTTTAGAATAATATTAAAAAAAGTGTCATTTTTATGTCACTTTTAAGATAGATTAAACAAATCTATTGCTAATATACAACTGTTGATTAGTTTTTTAAGTGTGGTGATGCATTTAAGAGACGTAATTGCTTTGAATCTTAAGGAGGCTATATATGGAGAATCGTCCATTAGAGTACGACTATACGGTTGCAAAGATGTTCATGTTAACAACAATTGTTTTAGGAATTGTTGGCATGACTATCGGTGTATTTATTGCATTTGAACTTGCATTTCCAGGATTGAACACAATCTTTGGACATACAATTGCAGAATATACGGCATTCGGTCGTCTTCGTCCATTGCACACAGATAGTGTTGCATTTGGTTTTACAGTAAGTGGTATTTTTGCTACTTGGTATTATGTTGGTCAAAGGGTACTTAAAGTATCTATGGCTGAATCTAAATTTTTGATGTTTATTGGTAAACTTCAATTTTGGTTATATGTGCTTGGTGTTGCAGCAGCTGTTGTATCACTATTTATGGGATATACTTCATCAAAAGAGTACGCAGAATTTGAATGGCCTGTAGATATTGCCATTGTAGTTGTGTGGGTGCTGTGGGGTGTAAGTATATTCGGTCTTATCGGTATTCGCCGTGAGAAGTCATTATATATTTCTATCTGGTATTATATTGCTACTTTCTTAGGCGTTGGTATGCTTTACTTGTTTAATAATATGGAAATACCTACAATGCTAGCAACATCTCCAATTGGAGAAACAAATATTGGTGATTGGTTCCATTCTATTTCTATGTATGCAGGTACAAATGATGCACTAGTACAATGGTGGTATGGACACAATGCAGTTGCATTTGTATTCACTGTGCCTATTATTGCTATGATTTACTACTTTTTACCAAAAGAGTCTGGTCAAGCGATTTATTCATATAAATTGTCTTTACTTTCATTTTGGGGTTTAATGTTTGTATATCTTTGGGCTGGTGGTCACCACCTTCTTTATTCAACTGTTCCTGACTGGGTACAAACGATGGGGTCTATTTTCTCTATAGTTCTTATTTTACCATCTTGGGGTTCAGCGATCAATATGCTTCTTACAATGAAGGGCGAATGGCAACAAGTTGCGGCATCACCACTCATTAAGTTTATGGTACTTGCTTCAACTTTTTATATGTTCTCAACATTAGAAGGTCCTATTCAAGCTATCAAATCTGTAAATGCGATTGCACACTTTACCAACTGGATTGTAGGTCATGTTCATGATGGTACTCTTGGTTGGGTTGGCTTTATGATTATCGCTTCACTTTTCCATATGGCTCCTCGTGTGTTTAAACGCGAGTTGTACTCTAAAGGTCTTATGGCTGCACAATTCTGGATCCAAACTTTAGGTATTGTTTTATACTTTACTTCTATGTGGATTGCAGGTATTACGCAAGGTATGATGTGGAGAGCTCATGATGAATTTGGTAACTTAGCATATTCATTTATGGATACTGTAAATGTACTTCACCCTTACTATGCGTTGCGTGGTGTTGGTGGATTGTTATACTTAACTGGTTTCTTAATGTTTGCGTATAATATTTACAAAACTATGTCGTCTCGTCCTGTGGAAGAGTCTGAATTACAAAATGCTTCGCCTATGGGCGCTTAAGAAAGGGAGGATTATATTATGTTTCATTGGTTAGAAAAACACCCATTTCTTTTCTCTGTAGGTGTGTTTGTTACAATTGCGTTTGCCGGATTGGTTGAGATCGTTCCAAACTTTGCACAGGCTTCTCGTCCTGTTATTGGTACAAAACCAGTAACTTTGCTCGAACAAGCGGGTCGTGATGTTTACATCAAAAATAGTTGTAACTCTTGTCACTCACAGCTAATTCGTCCGTTTAAAGCTGAAACTGACCGTTATGGTCACTACTCTTTAAGTGGGGAATATGCTTACGATAGACCATTCCTTTGGGGTTCTGAAAGAACTGGTCCAGATTTACACCGTGTAGGTAATTATAGAACAACAGAATGGCATGAAAATCATATGATGAATCCTGCTAAAATTGTTCCAGGTTCTATTATGCCAGCATATCCATGGTTGTTTACAAATAAAGTTGACATAGATACTGCATATGCTACACAATTAACAAATGCAGAATTTTTTGGTGTGCCATATAACAAACCAGTGCCTACCAAAGATGGTAAAACTGTAGTTATTAAAATGGCAAAATCAGTTGCAGGTGCACATGCTATGGCTCTTGCTGAAGCGAAAAAAGTTGCAGCAAAAATGAAAAATCAAGATGTTAAAGATGCAGTTGCGCGGGGTGAAGTTCCTGAGATAGTAGCTTTAATTGCATATTTAAACTGTCTTAAATAAGAAAGGATTGTAGTGAATTTTTATGAATATGCACCATATGCGTATTTCTTTTTGATTATATTTTTAGTTGTAGGAAGTTACTCCTACATCTATCATTTGTATACAAAAAGAAAAGATTCTTCTGGTATCGATTATGAGCACTACAGTAATATGGCGTTAAAGGATGATATAGATGATACTCCGGTTAAACCTATGTCAGATGAAAAAGAAAAATAGGAGAGATATATGAATAAGCTTTATCTTTGGGGAATTATCATAGCTGGTGCCATGTTAGGTGCAACGGCATATGTGTTAAAGTACCTGAAAAATGGTTTGAGTGGTGATATCGTCAATATTCTTGCAATTGCAGGAGCAGCAGCATTAGTTGTGATTACTGTGTTTGTTGTTATTAAATATGTTCATCAAATGCAAGTAGAGCAAGCAACTGGTGAATTGGCAGATGAATCATGGGATGACATAGGTGAATATAAGAATCCAGTACCATTTGGTTGGGCAATTATATTTTTAGGAACAATGATTTGGGGTATGTGGTATTTTACAATCGGGTATCCGGTAAATGCCTTTTCTCAGATTGGACAGTATAATGAAGAAGTGACAACACTTAACAAACAGTTTGATAAAAAATATGCTAATATTAAGGGTGATGAACTTGTAAATATGGGTGAATCTGTTTATTTGGTTGAATGTGTTGCTTGTCATGGTTTAAACGCTGATGGGAATGGTGAAATTGATGCCGCAGATTTAAATCAAAGAATTTCAGAAAAAAGCGTTAAATATGCAATCAACCATGGACTTACTGGTAAATTACTTGGAAGTGAAGCAACTATGCCAGATCGCACAGGTTTGATGAATGCTAACAACAATTATGCACCTATTACTGATATAGAGATTGATGCAGTTGCTAAATATGTTGCAGGTGGATTAAAAGATAAAAATAGTGCAGGGGCAAAAGTATTTGCTGGTACATGTACTATGTGTCATGGTCCTGATGGAAAAGGTGTAGTAGGTATGGCTCCAGATATAGCTACTTGGAATACAAAACTACTTGTAAATGTATTAAGCTATGGAAAAGTTGCTGCTATTGGTACAATGCCTGTTATGGATAGACTTAATGCAAAACAAAAAGAAGCTGTCGCTGCTTATGTTATGAGCTTAAGTAAAGGAGAATAACATGAATGAAAATAGAAATGTTTGGGCACTTAATGGATTGACTGGCGGTTTAATAGCTCTTAGTATATTGTTGGCAATGTTGGTCTTTTTAAGTATTAATGCTGTAAAAGTTCAACATGTAAATGCACAAAATTACTATAAATTAGTTAATGAAAAAACAATTGGTTCTGGCATAGGTTTTGGAAGTGGGCATACTACTTCTAAAATGTCTGATCACATTGTAACTGTAAAATAAGGAGACAATGATGGAAAAAATTCTTTCTTGGGGTCTTGTAATAATGGCCGTATATACTCTTTGGGCAGTTGTAACTCCTAATCATCTTTTTATTGGTTAGGAAGTTTGTTGAAAACTTTAACAAGAGGGCTTTATGCCCTCACCCTCATATTATTGCTTCAAACACATTTATTTGCAGAATATTTATATAAAGATGAAGTGATTCATAAGCCTAAGTTTAGTGAAGAAGTAGAAGCATTAGGAAGTGCACTTTATCAAAAAACAGGAATATCTTTGAAGCTTTTAATGATCAAAGAGATACCTCAAAACGCTACTATGTATGATTATGAAAAGAGTATTTTGTCTCAATTTCATACGCCTACAGTATTATTGACATTTTCAGAGATGAATAAAGAAGTAGATATACAAGCTAACAATAAATCTTTATATAAATATTTTGATAAAAAGCAGATACTTAGTCCTGTTACATCTTATGTACAGGCTTTTATGATGGCAGCATTTTATGCAAGAAGTTGGGATGATATTAAGCGTATTATGACTAATACGGGAGGGACTATTCTTCCTCTTTTAGGGGGTAAAGCAAAAAAAGGTAATATCACTGGAAAATATGCAGCTGCAATGTTTAATGGCTATTTAGATATAGCACAACAGATTGCAAAAGCAAAAGGTGTGACATTAGGACATGGCTTTGATAGTGATGCGAACCAAACATCTTTGTTTTATGTGAAGTTATTATTTTACAGTTTGATTTTATATGCTATAGTAATGCTAATCAAAAGAAGAATTTATAAAATGAGGCATAAAGATGAAAATTTTAGAAAGTGGTAAACATTGGCCCTATATTATTGGAATAGCAATAAGCTGTGTTTTTTTGCTTGGTGTGTGGACTATTATAGAGACAGGAAAAGCCGATATACAGCCGAGTGATGACTATATGACTAAGTACCAAAATGCTGATGAAAAAGCAAATGATTTAATAAAATCAAGAATAAAATTTGACAAAAAGTATAAGTTAAAATATGTCACTGAACAATTAAAAAAAGAGGGATGTGATGTGAAATATTTACTTACCTCTGTTGATGGTGTACCTGTTAAAAATGCCAATATGATTTTGGTAATGAGCCGACCAGAAGTTGATACTTATACAAAAACACTTAAAAACCCTGTGTTTGAAAATGGAGAATATGTCTTTAAAGATATAAAATTTCCTAAAGTTGGAAGATGGAATTTTATGTTAAAAGTAAATGTTGGTAAAGATAGTAGATTTTATAATATTAAGACAGATACTCGCATAAAAAATGACAAAAGTATTCAAGCCGCGGAAGCAATAACTTACTAGGTAATGGACGAGCAAACCATAGTTCTCCCCTCTGCTCGTGCCATTCGTCATGAGCAATTGGAACAAGAGTGTCACACCCTTTTTTTACCCAACTACATCACTATGAGTGATTTTATTTCTAAACTTGCACTTGTTAAAGGTTATAAATTTATAGATGAAGAGAGCAGAATACTGCTTTTACTTGAAGCATCAGATTTTAAGGGCTTTGCAAATCTACAAATTGAAAGAAACTTTTTTACTTTCACTAAAAATAGTTCTTATATATTTAAATTTTTTGAAGAGTTGAGTGCTGAACTGTATGATATAAACTTACTTACACATGCCGATGTCTATGCAGAATATGAAGAACACATTACTATTTTGCAGGAGCTTTATAAACGCTATGAACAATTATGCAATGAAAAGAAATTGCTTGATAAAATATTTTTACCGAAGCTCTACGATTTTAATGAAGCTTATATAAAAACACAAAAAAATATCTTGATTTATTTGGATGGACATTTAACAAACTTTGAGCTAGAACTTTTGCAAAAAGCACAAGAATTTACCAATATAACAATTCATTTTTGGGCAACACGCTTTAATGAAAAGATGCAAAACAAACTGAACAAACTCGGGTTTGATGTAGAAATTGGATTTATATATGAACTCTCTTTGAATGACATAACGATACTCTCAAAAGAGAAAATTCAAAAAAATTATAGGCTTACATGTAACAGTTTTAGCGAATCGCTTTTGCAGGTTGCCTTTGTACAACAAAAAATTTATGAGTTTGTGCAAAAAGGCTATAACCCAGAAAATATTGCCGTAATTTTACCCAATGAAGCTATGGCACCTTTACTAAAAAGTTTTGATGAAAAATGTAATTTGAACTTTGCGATGGGGGATTCTTTTCGTCACTCTGTACTCTACACCAAAATAAATGCCACAATAAGTGCAATAGAACAAGACTCAAAAGAGAATGAAGCTCGTGCGCAAAGAGTCGGTGATCAACTCTTTTTAATTATTCACGCTATTTATTATAAAAAAATTTCAGAAATTGATTTTATGATGCAAATGAATAAAATAATTCCTTTTATTAAGAGTAAACAAGAAAAAAAAATATTTGATGAAGAATTGCATAAAATTGAGAAAATTCTCCCCTTTATGCTAGACATGAACATAAAATCACTCCTAAATATTTTTATGCAACGCCTGTGTGCAAGAACGCTTGATGATGTACGCGGAGGAAAAGTTACGGTAATGGGTGTGCTTGAAACAAGAAGTGTGCATTTTGATGCGGTAATTATCATAGATTTTGATGATAAAAATGTTCCAAAACGCAGTGACAAAGATATGTTTTTAAATACACAAATACGAAAAACTGCTTCGTTGCCGACGATGAGTGATAGAGAAAACCTTCAAAAACATTATTATGAGATGCTTATAGTACGCTCAAAAGAGGTGGCAATTTCTTATGTCAGCTCAGAACAAAGTAACGGTTCTAGGTTTTTAAAACAACTCGGCATAAAAAAGAACAATCTATATAGTGAGCTTGATTATGCGGACATCCTCTTTGAGAGAACAAAAAAACAGCCAAAAAAAGAAGAAGAAATTGTGCAAGAATACAGCTTCAAAAATGTGCCACTCTCAGCAACAAGACTCAAAACATTCCTTACATGTAAACGCAAATATTACTATAAATATATGCAACATATAAAAAACCATGAAATTCCAAAAGATATGCCACAAGAGTATGAGATTGGTAATGTAGTGCACAGTGCATTAAAAGCAGTCTATGAAAAGCAAAATGCTTATACGGATGTGATAAGACTCAAAAAAGATATAAACAGAGCACTTGATGAGTTTTGTGGAGAGAGCGAACTTGATAAGTATCTTGTGGCAATGCAAAAAAAGCGTCTTGAACCTTTTGTGGAAGCTGAGATACAAAGATTTCAAAAAGGCTACAAAGTGTTCAAAACAGAAGAACTTTTGGAGACGACTTTTGCAGGCATGAAAATCGTCGGTCAAATCGACAGAATAGATAAAAAAGAAAATCTTATAGAAGTTCTTGATTATAAAACAGGCTCTTATACACTTTACAACAAAAATAATTTTACGGATGCAACTGATTTTCAGCTTGAATTTTATTATCTTTTAGCCGGAGGGTTTGGAAATGTACAGAGTTGCGGGTTTTATGATTTGAAAGAGTCACGCATAGTGCCCGAGAGCTTTTTAGAAGAAAAGCTTGCAATTTTGAAGTCACATATCAAAGATTTGCTAAGCATTGAGAGTGTGAATTTTGAAAAATGTGAAGAGACAAAGCCCTGCCAATTTTGTGAATATGCAATTATCTGCGGGAGAGCCTCATGACATTTGTAAATAATTTGGCATACGAAGCAAGTGCTGGAAGTGGAAAAACTTTTATGCTTGTGGTTCGCTATCTTTCGCTACTTTTTAAAGGAGCAGAGCCTTCAAAGATTTTAGCACTGACCTTTACAAATAAAGCGGCTACTGAGATGAGTGAGCGTATAGTTGAGACTTTAGAAGCATTGGAATCGCGTACGGAACTTTTTGAAATTGCTAAAGAGTGCGGGATGTCTGAAAAAGAGATTTTGGCAAAACGAGCGAAAATTTTAGCCGAATTTTTGAATGCTCATACGAAGATTATGACCATAGACAGCTTTTTTGCTCAGATTTTACGAAAGTTCTCTTTGTATGCTTCTTTAATGCCGGATTTTTCAACGGCAAATGCCCAGCATGAAATCAAGCTTATGTCACGCTTTTTAAAAGAGGTAAGTGTTGCAAACAAACGAGCCACACTTATAAATCTCTCTTTGGAATCGAAAAAACGCGTCAGTGATATATTTCAGCTTCTTGATGATTTTTATCTTAAAAAAGAGGAACTCTCACATTTACAATTTCAAAAAAGAGGAACAAAAGAATTTGAACACGAGGCAATGCAAGCTCTTGGAATTTTGCAAAATATTATAGCAAATTGTAAAGAGGCTTCGCCGACATTGAAAAAAGCCGTGATTGCAGAGAATTTTGAGGAGCTTAAGGCAAAAACTTGGGGTTATAAAGAGAGTCTAAACTACTGGGTCTTTAAGAAGTGTTTTACACCTGAAATGGATACACAGTTACATGTAATCCAAAATGCCATTAAAGCACATGCAAAGGCAAAAGAACAGAACTTTTTTTATGCCCTGAATGAACTTGTAGATGTCTATAAAAAAGCGAAAAAAGCCCTTTATATAGATGAGAGTGAGCTGAGTTTTTCTGATGTGACACTGCTTGTGTATGAGATACTGCATCGATTAAATGAGAGTGAATTTTTATATTTTCGGCTTGATGCGACAATTGAGCATATGCTTTTGGATGAGTTTCAAGACACCAGTGTCTTGCAGTATGAAATTTTAAAACCGCTTATTGCGGAGATAACTTCAGGTGAGGGTATTTGCAGTGAGGGTAGTTTCTTCTTTGTCGGGGATGTGAAACAGTCCATTTACCGTTTTCGTGGAGGTGTTTCTGCGCTTTTTGGCGAAGTTGTTAAAGAAAATCGTACCGAAGTAAAAAAATTGTTGACAAATTACCGCTCGCAAAAAGAAGTTATAGAATTTGTGAATACTGTTTTTACGAATAAAATAAAAAATTATACACCACAACTTGTACGCGAAGAGGCGAAAGGTGGTTATGTTGAAGTGATTGCAAATGATGAGCTTTTAGTAGAGCTTGCCACTCAAGTGAAACGCTTGCTTGTCTTGGGTGCGGATGTGAATGACATAGCAATTTTATGTGCAACAAACAGTGATGGGCAAGCAATAAAGAATACGCTTGAAGTACAAAATATAGAAGTTGTAACAGAGACAACAACAAAGCTGATAAATCAAAGAAGCGTCAAAGCTATTTTAGAGTATTTGAAATATCTCTATTTTAAAGAAGAACTATACAAACATAACTTTTTTTCCCTGATAGAGCAGGAGGTGAGCATAATTCGTGCGGTGGATTTCAACAGTATAAAACTGCTTGATGTTGTCAAAAAATGTATAGAAGAGTATAAACTCTTTGCAGATGATTTTCATCTGATTCGCTTTTTAAGTGTGGTTTCTAATTATGCGGATATTGAAGCACTTTTGTTTGAATATGAAAGACTAGATGTCTCTGCGGCGGCTACTGACATTAGTGGTGTGCGGGTTTTGACTGTGCACAAATCAAAAGGCTTGGAGTATGAGCATGTCATTGTGATGGACAGACTGAAAAATGCACCCCCATCACGAGATACTATTATTTACAATTATAAAGGTATCAAATTACAAAATCTTTTTTTACGAACAAAAAATAGAGAACTTATAGACAATGATTATGCTTATGCCCTTGAAGAAGAGAAAAAACTTGTCAGAGAAGACAGCTTAAATGCACTCTATGTTGCTTTTACCAGGGCCAGAGAAAACCTTATAATTATTCAAAAATTGAAAGATTCTAGTTTTGAATTGCTTGATTTACATGATAGTAGTTTTGGCACATTACGCTCTACATGTAAAGCCAAAAGTATGCCTCAAGTGCATAAAAAGTTTATTTACGAAAACATATATTATGGAACACAGAGTGATTTACTCGCTTTGGAGCGTCAGGATGAAGAAGATTTGAAAGCTATTAATTTTGGAATAGCGCTGCATTATACTTTAGAGATGATGCAGGAATTCAAAGTAGAATCTTTGCAAAATGCGAAAGATATGATGCTCAACAAGTATGGTTTTATGCTCGATGATGTAGAAATAGTCGACATTGAACAAAGAATATTGCGTCTCATTAAAACACCAGAATTTTTGACACTCACACAAGGCAAATGTTATAAAGAAAAAGCGCTGCGGTATAAAAACAATCTTCGTTACCTTGATTTGCTTGTAGAACATGAAGATGGACAATGGAGTGTTATAGATTATAAAAGTGCTATGAACTTTACAGAGTATCATATTAAACAGGTTCGCTACTATATAAAAGCGGTGCAAGCAATCACTAATGAAGAAGTCAAGGGCTATGTTTGCTATATTCTGGCAGATGTAGTTAAAATAGTTCAGGTTTAGTTTTTTTTGATAAAATTACAAATATATTTTAAAAGGTAAGAAAACTATGAAAATATTTTTATTATTACTAACAGCTACGGTCTCTATGCTCTTTGGTGCCGAGGGATGGCTCAAAGCCCCACAGAGTGTCATAGATACTAAACATCATTTGGAGTGGCAAGATACTCAAGAAATTGCAGAATACAGTGATATTTTTAAAATGGCAAAGGCACATTGTGAAGCACTACATCTCTTAGAAAAAAATGACTGGAGACTGCCAACAAAAACAGAACTGCTAAGACTTGGCAAATCAAAAGAGGGAAAAAAACTCTTTTTGCATCTTCACAAGGAAGTTTTTTGGACATCCCAAGAGGATGCCAATGATGATGTTAATGCTTTGACTGTTTTCAGTGGGAATGGTTTTGTTTCTTCAACAGACAAATGCGACACGGCATATACAATGTGCGTGCGAACCAGTGATTAACAATATTCTAGCAAATTAGCGCTAGGTTCTGCAATCTCGTAGCCCTGAACATATTCAACTCCCAGAGCAGAGACATAATCATAAATCTCTTTGGAACAGACAAATTCGGCAATAACTGGAATGCCTTTTTTATGGGCAAAGTCAACAATTGTACTAGTAACTATTTGGGAATTTTCATCTGTTGTAATATTTTTAATATATGCCCCATCAATTTTAATAAAATCCACAGGCAGGTTGTTAAGCTGCCCAAAGTTGGAACATTGCGCACCAAAGTCATCTATGGCTAGCTTAAAGCCTTCCGCATGTAGTTCATTTAAAAGGACTTGAATGTTTTTATTGTGAGCTATGCTGTCATTTTCTAAAATTTCAAAAGTGATTCTTGAATGTGGTAGATTATATTTTTTTACTATTTCTTTTGTTATTTGGAGAAAATCAGGGTATTGCATGTCATATTGACTGACATTTACTGTGAACAAGTAACTGCTCTGCGCGGCTTTTTTACAAGCTTCTTCTAGGACAAACTGAAATATTTTAAATATCTGTCCGCTATACAATGCCGCATCCAAAAAATGAAAAGGAGCATAGATTTCATTCTCATATTCAAGCCTGATTAGTGTTTCGTATTTGATGATTTTACCTGTTTTTACTTCTTGTATAGGCTGAAAATAGGCATGCATTTTGTTGTCATGTAGGGCATCGCGTACTCGTGTGCTCCATAAGGAATTTGTATGAATTGTTCGTAAAATATTCAAATCATTTGTGTATTTTTTAATGCTGTTCTTACCATAACGACGGGCTTCTTTAAGTGCAAACTCTGCTTTTTGAATAATATTTCCACTTTCAGAAAGGGCAATACCTATGCTCGCAGTGAGACGTGTTTTCATACCGTTGACGGTAAAGGTGTATTTTGCAATATCATCTTTTATGCGTAAAATATTTCCTTCCGTTGTTTCTCCGTCCAGTTTTATACATAGGAGTGTAAAATTATCAGAGTGCAGATGAAAAACTTGCGCATATTTACTGTATTTTTTTTCCAAAAATTTTGCAAAAGCACGAAGCACTTCATTACCAAAGTCAAAGCCGTTATGTTCATTAATGAGGCTAAAGTCATCTATATTTATTAATATAAGAGATTTTTCACCTATTGTGTCCAGGTTTTCTGTGAGTTTCATTCTGTTTGGTAAACCGGTAACTTCATTGGTTGTCAATTTTTTATATATTTCGTCTCGATTGGCTTTAAGTTCTTTGTACTGCTCATATTGTTTGAGTGCATTTCTAATAATTAAATAAAATTTACCACTTATGATTTCATTTTTTTCTTTATATCCGTTAATATCATAGTTATCAAAAATTTCATCTGCAGGTACAGAAGCATTTCCACTGTCTATCATGACAATTCTTATATTGGTATTGTGCAGAATATCTCTGATGTACTTCACAAGCTTCAAGCCTGCATCGGGTGTTTCCATAGATATATCTATAAAAGCAATTGCAGTATCGGCATTGTTATTTAGAAGCTCTTTTGCCTCTTGTGCATTGTGAGCATGGAGGCTTTTCACAGGTTTATTGTGAATAAAAATCTTAGTGAGTTCTTTTTCAATAACATTATGTACCGTAACATCATTATCAACGACTAAAATTTCCCAATATTTTTTAGACATCATTTCATTTCCTATAATTATATTTAATAGCATAGCACTTGTTATATTAATTTTATTTTAAATAATTTTTTATGGGGGGCACCGCCATTAAGTTAAGCAGCTTTTTCGGAACCCGGACTTTAGTCCGGGCTGAGAGTGGCAAGACTATTGCAACAGCCGGCACTGAAGTACCGGTTCCAAGAAAGCATTAATTTTCTTAACTTAATGGCATTGATGGGGAGGAAGGTGATTTTTATTTATATTTGTGTCATAGCAGGTGCAAAAGCTTTTGTACTTAGTCTGACATTTTCGCCGATTTTTAGATTTTTGGCTTCTTGTGAGCTGACGACAATTTCCACGAGTTGTTGCCCTATGGCAACAATGGCGACATAAATGACATCTACTTTTTTTATGTCAAGCAGTTCCCCCTCAAATGAAAATTTTTGGCTTCCTTGGGTTTTAAGTAAAACCTCTTTGGGCGTGCCGTCATTTTTGACTTCACCGTTTTGTAGGATGATGACACGAGAGGCAAGGCAGTATATTTCACTCGGGTCATGGCTTACCATAATAGTAGTGGTGCCAAACTCTTTATGTAAGCTTAGCAATTCATTTTGCAGTTTTGTACGCATAGCAGGATCAAGGGCTGAAAGTGGCTCATCTAACAGTAAAATTTTTGGTCTTTTCATTAAGGCACGGCAGATGCTGACTCTTTGTTTTTGTCCGCCACTGAGGCTATTTGGGGTTCTCTTTTTCAAAGCATCAAGTTCGGTGATTTGCAAAAGATGCTGAGCTAATGGTTTGTCTTTTGTGACAAATAAGAGATTTTCTTCTACCGTCATATTTTCAAAAAGGGCATAATCCTGAAAGACAAAACCGATTTCTCGTTTTTGTACACTCAGTGAGTATTGTGCATCAAGCCAAACTTGCTTATGGACTTTGATGCTTCCCATTGCTTCTTCCAAGCCGGCTAAAATACGAAGCAGGGTTGTTTTCCCACTGCCACTTTGTCCACTTAGTGCAACAAACTCTCCCTCTTGAATGTTAAGCTTTACATGTAAGGGCATAACACCCTCGGCTCCGTGGAGTGTTTTTGTAACATTAATTTCTATCATAATCCAAACCTTCTGTTTTGTCTGGCATTAAAAATATAAACGCTCAGAAGCACCACAAAAGAGAGTCCGACCATAATGGCACTGTAAATATGTGCGGAAGTGTAGTCCATACTCTCCACCATTTCATAAATAGCGACAGAGGCTACTTTTGTTTCACCCGGAATACTTCCACCTACCATTAGAACAACACCAAATTCTCCAACCGTGTGTGCGAATGTTACTATGATGGCTGTAAGCACCGCCGGTTTCATATTTGGCAGAGCAACGGCAAATATAGTCTGAATTTTACTTTTTCCCGCAATATAACTCGCTTCAAGCATATTTTTATTGATAGATTCAAAACCGTTTTGCAAAGGCTGCACCATAAAAGGCAGAGAGTAAAAGCACGATGCCACAACAAGCCCTGTAAAAGAAAAAACAAGTTTCACCCCAAAGGTGTCTTCAAAAAATGCACCGATGGGTGAATTGTAAGAGAGTGCCCAGAGAATGTAAAAACCTAAAACCGAAGGGGGCAGAACGATTGGCAATGCCGTGAGTGCTTCTAAAAAAGGTTTGCTTCGTGACTTTGTTTGTGAGAGATACCATGCAAGAGGCAAGGCAATACAAAAAAGTATGAAAGCTGTGAGCGCTGCAAGTTTAAAAGAGATGACAAAAGGTTCATAATTCATCATAGCACCTCTTTTATAGATAAATCACTTGATTTTATGAGGGCAATGACTTCCTCCCCACATTGCAACTGCATTCTTTTTTGTGAATCTGTCGTAATAACAGACTCCAAAACAAACTCCCCAAATTGCAGTTTTAAAACAGACAAAAGCTCCCCGACATTGATATTTGTTATGCTTACATGTAACTGGTTTGCATAGCTTAACTGACCTTGAAAATTTTTGGCTATGGCTATTGCTGTAGGTTTACATGTAAGCAACACTTTTGTTCCTTTTTGTATCTGTTCTTCCAAGTCAAGGCTCATCATTTTAAGAAGACTTTCGTTACATGTAAAGCTGACTATATTCAAATTTTGTACTGTTTGAATGTTGTGAACTGTTGCAATTATACTACTCATTTGACATGGTATCCGTATGCTTTGAAGATTTGTTTTGCTTTTTTTGAAAGTATAAAACGGTAAAAAGCTTTTGCGTCTGCATTATTTGCCGAGTGCTTGAGTAAAACAATGCCTTGGTTGATGGGAGTATAAAGTTTTTGGTTGACATCTATGTAATTTATGTCTTTTTTATACTGTTTCATTTTTACAGAAAAAAGAGAAGATTTTGCAATGAAGCCTAAATCTGTTGCAGTTACAGTGTAGGCAACAGTTTGAGAGACAGACTCAGCGTAAATAAATTTGTTCTTTACCTCTGCATATAAGCCGGCATTTTGAAGTGCCTGTATGCTTGCTTTGCCATAGGGTGCAGTTTTTGGGTTTGCAATGGCTATTCTCCTTATAGTGTCGTCTTTTACTATAGAAATTCCTTTGCTAAAATCTCTTTGTCTGACACTTAGTATTGCAAGGGCTCCTTGAGCGTATACAACAGGTTTGGTGATGGCTAAGCCTTTTTTATAGAGTGAATCGGGGTATTTCATGTTGGCAGACATTAAAATGTCATAAGGGGCACCGTTTTGTATCTGTGCTGTGAGTTTTCCGCTGCTGCCGAGGCTTGTTTGTACTTTTGTATCAGGGTTTTGTTTGTGAAATTCGCCAATAAGTGTAGGTATCGCATAGCTTACATTCGCGGCGACTGCTATATTTATAGTTTTCGCATAAAGACTAAGAGTGACAAAAAGAAGCAAAAGTACTGTTTTTTTCATTGTTGTAAAATCCCTTGAAAATCTATTGTTTTGGTAGTATAATATTATCTATCTAAAAATAGTGTTAGAGGACTATTTTCTTCTTTCTTTAAAAGCTTATAAAATACTTAAATTCAGTTGTTTGTAAGTTTATATAGCTATACTTCCATCAAATAAAATTACTTGAAGGGTTCGAGAATGAAATTTACAAAAATTGCAACTCCTGAACAGATTGATCAAAAATGGGTTTTGATTGATGCTGAGGGTAAAACATTTGGTCGTATGATCACTGAAGTAGCTACTATACTTCGTGGTAAGAACAAAGCATGTTTTACTCCTAATATCGACTGTGGTGACTTCGTAGTCATCGTTAATGCTTCTAAGGCAAGATTTAATGGTCTTGGAAAAATAGCAAATAAAGAATATTTTTCTCACTCTGGTTACTTTGGTAGCACAAAAAGTGTAAAAATGACTGAGCTTTTAGCGAAAAATCCTGAGAAACTATACAAATTAGCAACTCGTGGTATGCTTCCTAAAACTAAGCTTGGTGCTAAAATGCTTAAAAAATTAAAAATTTATGCAGGTGCTGAACACCCTCACACTGCACAAATTGCTAAATAAGGACTGATTATATGGCAAACAAAATATATGCAACAGGTCGTCGTAAAGCGTCTATAGCAAAAGTATGGTTAACTCCAGGAACTGGTAAAATCACTATCAACGGTCTTTCATTGGACGCATGGTTAGGTGGACTTGAAGCGAAAAAACTTCGCGTAAAGCAACCTTTAGTGCTTTCTAAACAAGATACTTCAGTTGACATTGTAGCTACTACTTTAGGTGGTGGTTTCGGTGGTCAAGCTGATGCACTTCGTCACGGTATTTCTCGTGCACTCGTTGCTTTTAATCCTGAGATTAAAGCAATCCTTAAACCTGAAGGTATGATGACTCGTGATTCACGCGTTGTTGAGCGTAAGAAACCAGGTAAGCGTAAAGCTCGTCGTTCTCGTCAATTTTCTAAGCGTTAATCGTTTCTTCTACTTTTTATCAATGCTTTCTTGGAACCGGTACTTCAGTGCCGGCTGTTGCAATAGTCTTGCCACTCTCAGCCCGGACTAAAGTCCGGGTTCCGAAAAAGCTGCTTAACTTAATGGTATTGCCCCCCCCATTTTTTTCTTTCTCAAAATACATTAATTTTATTTATATATAATGTCTACATATTAAATAAAGGTATTTTTATATGAAAAAAACGACACTTATTGCATCCTTGATAGTTATTCTTATTGTTATTCTTATCCCTTTGGTTGGCAATTCTTTTATGCAAAAATTGATAAATAAAAATGTAGAGATTTTAAAAAGTAATGGTTTAATTTTGAAAAAGAGTGCAAGTGATACAGGCTATTTCAATACAAAAAAACATTTTGAATTTGTTTTGCAAAATGCAGATGTATTTACAAACTATTTAAGCACATATACCAAAACAAACATGCCCGCTTCTGTCAATAAAATTTTAAGTGGTGCAACAATAGCCGCCGATGTTGAGTATAGCAATATGCCTTTTTCAAAAGCGATTATTGTCCAAATATACCCACTCTCTCTTTCTTCTGCAGTCATGAAAGAAATGCAAAAAAATAATCCGGATGTATATAAACATTTTATACATTTTTTAGATGAAAAAGGGCTTTTGTACCATATAGAATATAATTTAATCAGTAAAGACTTTAACGGTTTTATAAAAGATATAGATGAGTCTTATATTGTAAAAGATAAAGTAAAAATTATTATGAATCTCAAAGGTGCCAGTTTTGAGGGAAATGGAGATATTTTAGCACCACATAAATTACAGCTAAATATAAAAACCATGCAATTTGATGCTGAAGACGGTACAAATACCTTATCGTTACATGTAAATACTCTAAGAAACAGCAGTGATTTTGAATCATTTACAAAATATGCGAGCAGTATTAAAGTATTTCATATGGGACTTTTCTTAAAAGATCCTCAAAATGATATAAATATGAGTATTGATAACTTAAAGGTAAGTTCTTCTTCTACGGTAAAAAATGAAAAAGTGACACTCATGTCAAAAAGTTTTATAGAAAATTTAGCATTTCATTCTCAAAAAATAAATTTTTCTTTAGAAACATTTAATAGCGACATATCTATAAATGGACTTGATAAACAAAGTTTTGAACATTTTTCTGAGCTACTGACAAAATCAAAAACTGTACAAAAGAGTTTGCTTGGGTTGTTTTCCCATGGTTTAGAAGTGAAAATATCTGACATATCACTACAAAATATCATTATAAATAAAATGCAAGCACTTGGCGGTTTAAAAATACAAAGTGAATTAGAAATAAAAAAAGATAAAAATTTGGCAAATAAACTTAAAATTTCTCCAATGCTTTTTGTCTCAAATATAACAATGAATATGAATATTCAATTAGCAAATGCCTTGTACTTAAAAATCTTAGAAGACTCTCCTTTGGCACCGATGATTGCATCGTATGCAAAAAAAGATGCTGATGCAGTCTATTTTGATATACATCTTAAAGATGCGGCACTTACGGTAAATGACAAAGTTATACGCTAATTATGCGATTTTTTATTTTTATTTTTTTGTGTTGGGGTTATTATGCAAATGCTACAACACTGCATTTGGCGACATCATCAAATCCTTCAAGACTGAATCCAATTTTAGCAACTGACTCTTCCTCTGCAGAGATTACAGGTTTTTTATTTAATGGGCTTGTAAAATATGACAAAGATTCTAAAGAAATTATAGGTGATTTGGCGAAAAAGTTTTATTTTAAAGACAATAAAACACTTATTTTTGAACTTAGAAAAAATGTTTTGTGGCATGATGGAAAAAAATTCACTGCCAAAGATGTTTTTTTTACCTATAAAACACTCATGTCTAACAAAATGGTTTCACCTTACAGTTCTGATTTTCGTTTTGTAAAAAGTGTAAAAATTCTCAATGATTATAAAATTGAGGTTACTTATACAAAGCCCTATTTTAAAGCCTTAGAGACATGGATGATGGGAATACTCCCTGAACATATTTTAAAAGATGAAAAAAATCTGATGAACTCTTCTTTTAATACTCACCCCATAGGAACGGGAGCCTATAAACTCAAATCACTTGAATTTTCAAAAAACATAGAACTTACTGCTTTTGATGACTATTTTGAAGGACGACCGAAGATTGATGCCATCTCTTTTCATGTTATTTCTGATGCTATGACACGCTTTTTGATACTAAAATCAGGGCAACTTGATGTGGGGAGTGTTGAGCCTTTTGTATATGAAAGACAACTCAAAAAGGATTTTTTTGAAAAGTTCAATATCTATGAAAAAATCAGTCTCTCTTATACTTACCTCGGGTTTAACCTGAGAGAGAAAAAGTTTCAAGACCCAAAGGTAAGAGAGGCACTCTCTTTGGCAATTAACAGACAAGAGCTGATTGATATACTTTTTTTAAAACATGCAAAAGTTTGTACAGGTCCATTTTTACCAGGAACCATAGCTTTTAATCCTAAAGTAAAAGCACCATCACAAAACATTCAAGAGGCAAAAAGACTTTTAAGAGAAGCTGGCTATGATGAAAAGCATCCCTTTACCTTTGAAATAGCTACTTCAAATGCAAGTTCCATTCGTCCTTATGCGGCTGAAATACTCCAGTATCAGCTCAAAAAAGCAGGTGTAATTGTAAAACTTCGTGTGATGGAGTGGCAGGCATTTTTAAATATGGTGGTTTTCCCACACAAATTTGACACGGTTCTTTTAGGTTGGGGACTCTCGCCTACGCCCGACCCGTATATGTTTTGGCACTCTAAAAGTGATAAGCCGGGCGGATTTAACCTTGTTGGGTACCACAATAAGCAAATAGATAAGATGATAGAAGCCTCACAAGGAACGATTGATAGAGTAAAATTAGGTGTGTTATGGCGTAAAATGTTTGCGATGATAGTAAAAGACAACCCTTACCTTTTTTTATATATACCAAACTCCATTACGGCTGTTAACAAACATATAAAACATATACAACCTGCACTTAGTGGCATTTGGCACAACTACATACAATGGGAGAAGGATTAACTTGATAATACTTTTTGATTTAGATGGAACACTTATAGACTCAACCGAAGCGATTTTAGAGAGTTTTCATCACTCATTTGCAGTATACGATTTTTCAGTACCTGATGATGAAGATATAAAAGCACTTATTGGGCATCCTTTAGATGTTATGTATAGAGAACTAGGGGTACAAGATGAACTTGTGTGGGATTTTGTGAACACTTACAAAGAACATTATAGAAAAATATCGACACAAAAAACGATTTTGCTTGAAAATGCTAAAGAAGCAGTTGAGCGTGCTGCAGAGTTTGCTTCGTTAGGAATTGTGACGACAAAGACAGGAAAGTATTCTCAAGTTTTGATGGAATATTTTGGGTTAATGAAGAAATTTGATGTACTTATCGGCAGAGAAGATGTGCAAAACCCTAAGCCAAATGCCGAGCCAATTTTAAAAGCACTTGAAAAATTTGATACTAAAAATAGGGAAATTTGGATGATAGGTGATACGCAAATGGATTTACTCTCAGCTAAAAATGCAGGAGTTAATAGTATAGGGGTATTGAGTGGTTACGACAAAGAAGAGACATTAAAGAAGTTTACAAATGTTATTTTTCATGATTCATTGGAGGCAGTGAATTATTTAAAAAGTAGAAAATCACTACATTATTAACTTATGGGCTAATCTTACTTATATCATCAAGCTATATTTAAGTGCCGGTTGCCTAAAATACAGATAAATAGACTTAATATCGAATATTAAAAGTTTCTTGAAAAAATTGAAGGAGAATTTATGCTAGAAATTAGATGGCATAGTCGTGCAGGTCAAGGTGCCGTTACAGGGGCAAAAGGCTTAGCTGACGTTATTTCTACAACGGGGAAAGAAGTACAGGCATTTGCATTTTACGGTTCTGCAAAGCGTGGGGCTGCAATGACGGCATATAATCGTGTAGATGATAAAGTTATTATGAATCACGAAAAGTATATGGAACCTGATTATGTTTTTGTAATTGATCCGGCATTAGTCTACACTACAGATGTGACTATTAATGGAAAAGAAAATACAAAATATATTATCACAACACACATGACTACAGAAGAACTTGTTGCTTCTCAGCCAAGATTAGAGGGTAAGGAAGTACATACTGTAGATTGTATTAAAATTGCACAAGAGACTATTGGTCGTGCCATTCCAAATACGCCGATGCTTGGGGCATTTATGAAAATATCTGGTATGTATGATATAGAGTTTTTCAAAGAAAATATGCAAAGAATTCTTGCAAAATTGCCTCAAAAAATTGTTGATGCAAATATGATTGCAATTCAGCGTGCATATGACGAAGTAATATAAGGAGCTAATAATGGCAAATACAGGTTGGGACGAATTTGAAATCGGAGCGATGCTTCGTACTTTTGAAGGTGAAGCTGGTGATATAGCTGGAACACTTCAAGAAGACCGTAATTACACGCAAAATAGTTCTTTTTCTGCGAGTGTAGCTGATTGGAGAATCGAAAAACCGGTTTTCAATAAAGATTTTTGTATAGATTGTCAGTTTTGCTGGGTGTATTGTCCAGACATTTCAATTATTTCAAGGGACAAAAAAATGATAGGTATAGATATGGATCACTGTAAAGGGTGTGCAATCTGTGTTGAGGTTTGTCCTACAAATCCGAAATCACTTTTAATGTTCCCAGAACAAGCAGACGAAGAAGTAGAAATTGCTCAGTGGCCTGCAAAAGAAACGAAGGAGAAATAGATGGCATTTGATAAAATGGAATTAAGAGATATTGAAGTATGGGATGGAAATTTTGCAGCTGCACAAGCTCTGAGACAGTGTCAAATTGATGTTGTTTCGGCATACCCAATTACGCCATCAACTCCAATTGTTGAAGGCTATGCTAAGTTTTTAGCAGATGGATATATTGAGGGTGAATTTGTAATGGTTGAGTCTGAACATGCTGCTATGAGTGGCTGTATAGGTGCTGCTGCTGCTGGTGGTCGTGTTGCGACTGCAACATCTTCACAAGGTTTTGCTTTAATGGTTGAAACACTTTATCAGGCTTCTGGTATGCGTTTGCCAATTGTTTTAAATGTTGTCAACCGTGCATTGGCTGCACCATTAAATGTTAATGGTGATCATTCTGATATGTATCTTGGTCGCGACAGTGGTTGGATTCAGTTTGATGCGTATTCTCCACAAGAAGCGTATGATTTAAACTTCATCGCATTTCGTGTGGCGGAAGATCATGATGTAAGATTACCTGCTATGGTTCATCAAGATGGTTTTATGACTTCTCATACAGCACAAGGTGTAAAAACTTTAGACGATGATACTGCATATGGTTTTGTAGGTGATTTTAAACCTATGAATGATATGCTTGATTTTGAGCATCCTGTGACACATGGGGTACAAACTGAAGAAGATTGGCACTTTGAACATAAAGCGCGTCAACATAATGATTTAATGACAAAAGTGCTTCCTAAAATTCAAGCGGCATTTGACTCGTTTGAAGAATTAACAGGTCGTAAATATAACATGGTTGAAAAATATGATATGGATGATGCAGTCGTAGCAGTTGTTTGTATGGGTACTTCAGTTGAAACTGCTCGTGAAGTAGCAACTGAAATGAGAGCTAAGGGTATCAAAGCTGGTGTTATTGGACTTCGTGTTGTGCGTCCATTTCCATTCTTTGAAATTCAAGAAGTATTGAAAGATGTAAAAGCAATAGCTATACTTGACAGATCATCTCCAAACGGTGCTGCAGGTATGTTGTTTAATGAACTTGCCGGCGCTATGGTAAATGAAGAGAAGCGTCCGTTAATGTCAGGGTATGTATATGGTCTTGGTGGTCGTGATTTAACGAAAAAACATTTAGTAGATTTATATACTGAACTTCAAGCAAATGTAGATGCTGGTAAAGTAACTACTCCACTACAACAATTTATCGGTGTTCGTGGACCGAAATTACAATTTTTATAGGAGAAAACTATGAGTGAAATAAAAAAAATAAAAAACTTAAAAGAGTTTTCTACATCAGCAGATCGTTTTGAAGGAGCGAACCTTCTTTGTCCCGGTTGTGCGCACTCTATCATCGTTCGTGAAGTCTTAAATGCGACAAATGATGACTTGGTTCTTTCAGCATCTACGGGATGTTTGGAAGTTTGTACGGCCGTGTATCCTTACACTTCATGGGATGCTTCATGGATTCATATCGGATTTGAAAATGGTTCTACTGCCGTTGCAGGTGCTGAAGCTATGTATAAAGCACTGAAAAATAAAGGTCGTTTAAAGCAACCTGATCGTAATCCTAAATTTGTATCTTTTGCAGGTGACGGTGCTTCTTATGACATCGGTTTTCAGTGGATTTCTGGTTGTATGGAACGCGGTCATAATATGATGCATGTTGTTCTTGACAATGAAGTATATGCAAATACAGGTGGACAACGTTCATCTTCAACACCAATCGGTTCATCTGCAACGACATCACCTGCGGGTCGTGTAAGCTATGGAGAAAAGAAAAACAAAAAAGATATGGTAGCCATAATGGCGAGTCATGGTATTCCATACTCTGCACAAGTTGCACCAAACAAATGGAAAGATATGGTGAAAAAAATCCAACACGGTATGGAAGTGGACGGACCTGTATTTATCAATGCAGTTTCTCCTTGTACGACTGAGTGGAAATTTGACCCAAAAGATACTATGCACTTAACAGACCTTGCAACTGATACATTGGTGTTTCCACTCTATGAAATTATTGATGGACATGAGTTAAACATTACATACAGACCTAAGAATGTTGTCCCTGTTGAAGAGTATTTAGCTGCACAAGGGCGTTTTAAACATCTCTTTAAAGATCAATATAAATACCTTATTAAAGAGTGGCAAGAGAGAGTAGATGCAAACTGGGAGTATCTCAACCGTCGAGAAGAAGCTCGCGTTTAGCAAAGTTCTAGCTTCACTGCATCTTGCACAAAAATCCGACACTCTGCGTACTAGAGTACGCTATCGGTCGGATATTTTGCACAATCTACAGCAAATCTAAAACTTCTTATATTTTATTTATAAGAACAATTTTTCAAAAATTTAAATTTAAATTTACAACTTTTTATTTTTAAATTTTGGTTTTATTTATTTTGTAAGCAATATTTTATCTTCTTTAAAGGATATTTTTGGTACAATACACAATACACAATACACAATACACAATACACAATACACAATACACAATACACAATACACAATACACAATACACAATACACAATACACAATACACAATACACAATACACAATACACAATACA
>JALSLQ010000068.1 GCA_026988235.1 Sulfurimonas sp. | reverse complement strand
GTAAACAAACAGCACTTACGAATGCGATAAAAGTTTTTCAAAACACGGGAGCTGACTGTGTAAAAATAGAAGGCGGTGCGGATAAAGCTGATATAATTCAATATTTAACAAATAATGGCATAGCCGTCTGTGGACATATTGGGCTTTTACCTCAATCTGTACGAGGTGAGGGCGGTTATAAGATTAAAGGAAAAACGACACAGGAGCGTGTGCAACTGCTCAAAGATGCCAAAGCCGTTGAAGCAGCAGGTGCATTTTGTATGGTGATAGAGGGAACAAAAGCTGATGTTGCCAAAGAGATTGCACAAAGTGTTGCTATTCCTGTTATTGGGATAGGTGCAGGTGCCGAGGTTGATGGGCAGGTGTTGGTTTTTTCAGATATGTTGGGACTCTTTGAAGAATTTACGCCTAAGTTTGTCAAAAAGTATTTAGATGGAGCGACTTTGGTGAAAAATGCACTCAAAGAGTATGCAGATGAGGTTGTCAGCCGTAAATTTCCAAAAGAGGAACATACATACTAATGGAAAGAGTTGTAGATATTGAAACTTTCAGTCTTGAAGAAGAAAGCTCTGAAGTGACTCTGCGTCCTGATGCTTGGAGTGAATATATCGGACAGGAGCAGATAAAGAAAAACCTTGGGGTATTTATAGAAGCATCAAAAAAACGCCAAGAAGCACTAGATCATGTACTTTTTTACGGACCTCCTGGGCTTGGCAAGACGACACTTGCACTTATCATCGCCAATGAAATGAATGCTAACATAAAAGTAACAGCTGCGCCGATGATAGAAAAAAGCGGTGATTTGGCTGCAATACTGACAAACTTAGAAGAAGGGGACATCCTTTTTATAGATGAAATACACCGACTTTCTCCTGCAGTAGAAGAAATTTTATACTCCTCTATGGAAGATTATAGAATAGATATCATCATTGGGAGTGGTCCTGCTGCACAGACGGTCAAGATTGATTTACCTCGCTTTACGCTCATAGGCGCAACAACGAGAGCGGGAATGCTCTCGAACCCGTTGAGAGACAGATTTGGTATGAGTTTTCGTATGAACTTTTACAATCATGATGAATTGGCAAAAATCATTATACAAGCTTCAAATAAACTTGAATGTGAAATCATTCATGAAGCAGCCTTTGAAATTGCAAAACGAAGCCGTGGAACACCTCGTATTGCTTTGCGTCTTTTACGCCGAGTCAGAGATTTTGCTGAGGTTGCTGATGAAAAAAACATTAACCATCAGCGTACTCAGTTTGCATTGAATGAACTTGGCATCAATTCACATGGTTTTGATGAAATGGATTTGCGTCTGCTTACACTTTTAGCAAGCTCCAAGGGGCGTGCTATGGGGCTGAGTACTATAGCGGCAGCCTTGAGTGAAGACGAGGGAACGGTAGAAGATGTTCTTGAGCCATATTTGCTTGCAAATGGTTATTTGGAACGAACTGCAAAAGGTAGACGCGCGACACCTGCAACCTATGATATATTAAATATGCGTTGTGTAAATGAAGATGGGACACTTTTTTAGATGAAATCACAATACTTTATAGCTATACTTTTTGCCACTTCTTTGTACTGGATGTATCTGCTATATGAACCTTTTTTGATGGTGATGACCATTGCGGCACTTTTGGCAATCTCCACTGCGAGTATTAACAACTATTTTGAGCAACTTTTTTCTTCGCGTTTACTTGCGGCAATACTGTCAAGCTTATTGCTTGCAATTTTATTCTTTGCGCCTCTTGGTTATTTTTTAGCAACATTAACGATAAAACTCAATCATTTAGAACCAGATACTTTAAAAAATATGGAACTTTATATAAACGGTTTCATCACCAACCCACCGGAATTTTTACTTTTTTTAAAGCCTTATCTGACAGAACCGTTAAAGAGTATAGACATCAACAGTTTGACGGCAAATGCTTTACATATAGCCGCAAAAATAGGAACATTCAGTGCAGGTTTTGTAAAAAATGCCTTTTTGGTAATTATTTTCTACTTTTTTTCTTTATATAATGGTTCACATATCGTAGAATTTTTAAAGCGTGTAGTGCAAATGTCAGTTGAAGATAGTACGCTACTTGCACGGGAACTCTCCGCCGTAATGAGTGTTGTTTTTTATTCTATCATTGCGACGGCAATGCTTGAAGGAGCTTTATTTGGTATAGCTATATCATTTATGGGCTACAACGGTCTCCTCTTTGGCATTATGTATGGTTTTGCGTCGTTGATTCCTGTGATTGGCGGAGTGCTAATGTGGCTTCCATTTATGATATATGAATTTTCAGTTGGAAATAATGCTAATGCTATTTTTATAGCACTTTATTCAATTATCGCGATTTCTATTGTTGCAGATACTTTTATAAAACCTTTAATAATTAAAGAGATTAATAAAAAGCTGTTAAAAGAGAGTGATACAAAACTCAACGAGCTTGTTATATTCTTTGCGATTATTGCAGGGCTTACAACATTTGGATTTTGGGGTATGATTTTGGGTCCTGCAATCACGGCATTTTTTCTGGCGATTTTAAAACTCTTTGAAGCTAGAACAAAAGAGTGTGAAACAAAAGAGGCTTCTTGAGTTTCTAATCATAAATTTCGGGTTTATCATTTTTCCATCGGCGATGGAGCCAGAACCAAAATTTTGGTTCTTGTCTTATGATGGAAGTGAGCCAGTCTGCCTGTGCCTGTGTTGCTTTTTGTATGTCTTCTTGTTCATTGTCCGTTTTGTTGACTTTTATCTCATCTGCTATGATGATTGTATAATTTTCTTCATCATCCGTTCGTATATGTACCGGAACGATGGCAGCATTGAATTTTCTTGCTAAATATGCCGGTGTTGCAGTCATTCGCAGAGGTTTTCCCATAAATTCCACCATAACACCTTCTTTTTCATTGATGTTGGTGTCTATTAAAATTCCACTTCCTTTTCCTTGTTTTATGAGACGAATGAGGGGTTTGACAACATTGGTTTTTTCCAAATTTGTATTGCCAAATTTTGCTCGTGCATCAAGCAACCATTTTTCATAAACTCTATTTTTAAGTTTTTTATAAACAGGTGCAATTGTCTCTACATGTAACGCAAGCCCTGCAGCACCGAGTTCCCAAGCACAATAATGCGGTGTGGCATAAATGACGGCACGCCCTTCTTTATGAATTCTGTCGACTTCTTCTTTATTTTCTACCGTGATTCTTTTAGCAATTTTTTCTTTAGCGAGATGGCGCATCTCCATAAGGTGTAAAAAGTTATAGAGAAGATTTTTAAAGCTGTATCGTGTAATAGTGTCAATTTCTTTTTCACTCATAGAATTATCAAAAGCGTAGTTGAGGTTTTGTTTGACTATGCGACGGTATTTTTTTGCTGTTTTATAACCAATAAAAGCCAAAAAAGTAAAAAATGCTTTGCGTGCTTTATGCGAAACAAGCATTAAAATATTTTCAAGGATAAGTAAAAAATTATAGCCCATTGTTTAAAAGCTCCTTTGCTTTTTGTGTGACTTTTTCTGGGGAAATATCTTGAATAGAAAAGTCATTTTTGTTAATTTTAAGTATGTTTACTTTTGAGGGTGATTTAAGTGCTACATTCTTTGGCGTTTCATAGAGCATTCTTGTGGTGGTCGGCCCCAAAAGTGTAATGGAAGGAATATTTTGTGCCCATGCCAAATGGGTTGGACCAGTATCGTTTCCTATGAGTAAATCCATATGTGATATAAATGAAATGAGTGCATTAAGTTTGAGTTGTGGTGCGAGTGTAGCATACTTAGAATGTTCGCAAATCCACTCTGCATTTTTCTTCTCATCCTCATTTCCCCAAATAATGTAGCATTGTTCTTTCAGTGTATTGCACACTTTAACAACAGACTCTTTTGGGTAGATTTTTGAAGCCCAAGAAGCACCGATTACAAAGGCAATATTTTTTTTGTCACTGCGCAATTCAAAATCTTTTGTGATTGTAAAAATAGGTGCTTTGTTTAGAATCATTGCATTACTAATCTCAAAATCAAGCGCATCAGCGACGACAAAACAGTTTCGTTTGATGACATTTTTTTCGTAAGGAATACAAGAAGTTGTTTTATAAAAAAGAGCACACAAAGATTCACGGCTTGAATTTTTGTCAAAACCATGAGTATTTTTGCCTATAATTTTTGCCACTATCGCTGATTTTAGTAACCCTTGCATATCTATTACAAGGGCATAATCATCTAATGTAGAAAGTTTTTTAATGGTTTTTTTAAGTAAAGAAAAACTTTTATTTTTTTTGAGTGCTTTTAAATTAACGGTATGAATGGCATGCAGTTCTTTATTACCGTGTAAAAGGGGTGCAAAAACTTCTTCACAAATCCAGTCAATTTTTGCATTAGGATAGTATTGCTTGATAAACTGCAAAACAACTGCGCTGTTGATGATGTCTCCAAGTGCTGAGAGCCTTACAATGGCGATTTTTTTAATTTCGGTATTCATTAATGACATTATACCAATAATAGTAAATCTTTGATATAATTCAAACAAATTAAGAGGGAGAGACTCGTATGGTTCCTATAGATATTCAACATTTTTCTGAGGGTAGAACAAAAGCGAGAGCTTATTTTTGTTATCTTTTTTCAAAAAATATTCCTAATAGGCTGCCTTCTTTAACTGAAGATATGATTATGCCGAGACTGTTGAAGATTAAGGCAGATTTGGAAGATTGTGAAGGTGTTTACCTGCTTGACAACAGAGGTGTTCAGGTGACGCCTACCTTTACAAAAGATGATCAGATCGATGACGATATAGGAAAAATTCGTGCAGACAGAGCGTATTATTATCGTGCGGTAAGAGAAGAAAGATGTAGTATTACCGACCCGTATCCTTCTCTTATTACAGGCGATTTGACGGTTACTGCTTCTGTGCCAATATTTGATGAAAACGGTTCGTTAAAGTATGTTGCTTGTATTGATATGCCTTTAGAAGAAGTACTTAAAATTGCGCATCTCAATAAATTAGATACATTTTTTGGGGAATTTTTCAAATGGACATATGGAGCATTTTCTTTGGCACTGGTGGCTATAGCCCTTTTATTATTTGTCAAAGGCATAGAGAGTTTCTTTTTGTATGGTATTTCCATCGGTCATTTTAAGATTAAAGATGTGTTTGAAGCGACCATTTTACTGACGCTTTCCTTGGCAATTTTTGATTTGTCTAAGACGCTTATAGAAGAAGAAATACTAGGACGATACAAAGAAAATGACATATCCGGTCCGCATAAAACGATGGTTCGGTTTTTGGGTTCTATAATTATCGCACTTTCAATAGAGGCTTTAATGCTGGTATTTAAATTTGCAATTACAGACCCAAATAAATTGATTTATGCCATATATATTATTGCGGGTGTCGGCATATTAATCGTTTCTTTGGCAATATATATAAAATTTACAAAATTAAAGATAGATGAATAATGATAGCAATAATTGATTATAACATGGGGAATTTGGCAAGTGTAAAAAATGCGTTTGCCAAATTAGGACAGAAAACTGTAGTTGAAAGTAATCCTGAGAAATTTCACGAGTATGAGAAACTAATATTACCTGGTGTCGGTGCCTTCGGCGATGCGATGCAACATTTAAAAGAGCGCCAGATGGTAGAAGCTATTCAAGAGTTCGCAAAAAGTGGCAAACCGATGCTTGGCATTTGTCTTGGCATGCAACTGTTGTTTGAGAGTTCGCAAGAGTTTGGGGAGTATGAGGGACTAGGACTTATAAAAGGCAGTGTCGTAAAATTTGACAGTACAAAATTTGATGAGCCTTTAAAAGTTCCGCATATGGGATGGAATAGAATGTTTACAAAAGAACATCCTCTTTTTGAGGGGCTTGATGATGAACATTATCTCTACTTCGTGCATACCTATCATGTTACATGTAAGGATGAAAAGGACATAATCGGTGAAACATATTATGGCTATAAGTTTACCTCTGCAGTGGCACATGGTAATATAATGGGTATACAGCCACATCCTGAAAAAAGCCATAAAAACGGGTTACAAATTTTAGAAAATTTTATACAATTATAGTTAAACAAAAGGAATAGATACAAATGACATTATATCCGGCGATAGATTTAAAAGACGGCAAAGCAGTTCGTTTAATAAAAGGTTTGATGGAGAGTGCAAAAATTTATTCGGATGAACCGTATGAATTGGTGAAAAAGTTTGAAGCAATGGGTGCAGAGTGGGTGCATTTAGTTGATTTAAACGGTGCATTTGCGGGAGAGCCTAAAAACCTTGAGCAAATTATTAAAATTCGTCAAAACTCAAATGTCAAACTTGAACTCGGTGGCGGAATTCGTGATGAAGCAACGATTCAAAAAATGCTTGACATTGGCATAGACAGAATTATTTTAGGTTCAATTGCCGTAAAAAATCCCCAATTCGTAAAAGATATGGCAGCAAAATATCCTATTGTAGTCGGAATAGATGCAATAGACGGCTATGTGGCGGTTGAAGGTTGGGGAGAAGTGAGCACTATGCGTGCGACTGACTTGGCAAAAGAATTTGCCAATGCTGGTGTGGAAGCCATAATCTGTACTGATGTCGGCAAAGACGGCACGCTTAGTGGAGTTAATGTAGAGTTTACTCTTGATATTGCCAGAGCAAGCGGTATAAGTACGATAGCCAGTGGTGGTGTAAAAGATGCGTCGGACATTGAAGCACTGATTGCGACGAATGAAGTTGACGGTGTTATTATAGGAAAAGCTTATTATGAAGGAAAACTGGATTTACCAAAAATGTTTAAATTGGTAGATTAAGAGCAAAACAAACAAAAATTTGCTATTATTAGGCATAAAATTTGCAAAATATTATTTAAAGGATTTCAATTGAAATTACTTGTTGTTGATGACAGTTCTACAATGCGTCGTATTATAAAAAATACTTTGGCTCGCCTTGGTTATAAAGATATACTTGAAGGTGCTGACGGTGTTGAAGGTTGGGCGCAGATGGATGCGAACCCGGATATTGATATGTTAATTACAGACTGGAATATGCCGGAGATGAATGGGCTTGAACTTGTGAAAAAAGTTCGTGGGGATGAGCGTTTTAAAGATACACCTATTATTATGGTGACAACAGAAGGCGGAAAAGCGGAGGTTATTACAGCACTGAAAGCTGGGGTAAACAACTATATAGTAAAACCTTTTACACCTCAGATTTTAAAAGAAAAACTCGGTGCTGTAATGGGTATTGCTGAGTAATGCAAGAGCATTACTATGAGTTAGTAGTTACAGTTTCTTCTCATCACGAACTGTTCGCAGATTTCTTGGCAGATACTTTGCCAATAGGTTTTGAAGAGACTGATGATGGCTTCATTATAAGAAGTGAAAATGAGCTTGATACTATATCTTGGGGTTTAGAACAGTTTGGGGAGGCTTTGCAAAAAGCTTTGGGTACTTCTGTTGGATTGGAATGTACTCAAAAAAAACTGCAAAGCAATGACTGGGTGGAATCTTATAAAAACAGCATAGAACCTCTTGCGATAGATAAATTTTATATTCATCCTACATGGACTGATAATCATCCAAAACTTATAAACATCGTTATAGATGCTGCTCTTGCCTTTGGAACAGGTCATCATCCGACTACGGCTTCTTCATTGCGTGCTATTGCAAAATATACGCATGGAGGCGATAAAGTTTTGGATGTAGGTTGTGGTAGTGGAATACTTGGCATTGGTGCTATGCAACTAGGAGCAATGGTGGATGCATGCGATACTGACCCTGTGTCAGTTGAAAATTCTATCAAAAATGCAAAGTTAAATAAATTAGAATTTCATTCAATATGGGAAGGTTCTGCTTCAAATTTGGATGAAAAATACAACATAGTTGTAGCAAATATTGTTGCGGATGTATTAACTTTTATTGCAAATGATTTAAAAAAAGTATTAGCAGAGGATGGAATCTTAATTTTATCTGGCATATTGGATAAATACGAAGAAAAAGTTTTAAATTTCTATAAAGATTGTAGAATAATCGAAAAAATAGCTCAAGATGAATGGGTTACCTTAGTTTTAAAAAGAGAGAAGAAATAAAAATGGCAAATAACGAAAATAAAAATAATAACAATAACAATAACAATAATTTTTTCAACCAAAATCCGCTGATAACATTTGCAATATTTTCCGTTGTAGTAATTTTGTTATTTAAAGTAATGGTTGGAGAAGGTGCTGGCGGTAACAGCTCTGCAATGGGGACATCGACAACACGAATAAAACCGGTTGACTATTCCGAGTTGAAAGCACTTATAAAGTCAAAAAGTGTGAAAAAAGTTGAAATTGGGCAAAGTTATATTCGAGCTATATCAACAGACGGTTCAAAAACTTATACAACAAGAGTTGTTAAAGGTGATAATGAACTTATAAAACTTTTAGACAAAGAAAAAATTGATTACACAGGTTTTAGCGAAACGAACTGGTTTACTGAAATGTTTGGTTGGCTCTTTCCATTTTTAATTATTATTGCTATTTGGATGTTTTTTGCCGGTCGTATGCAAAAAAGTATGGGTGGCGGATTGCTTGGAATGGGTAATTCTAAGAAGCTGATTAACTCTGAAAAACCAGATACAAAATTTGATGATGTCGCAGGCGTTGAAGAGGCAAAAGAAGAAGTGCAAGAGATTGTTGACTTCTTAAAATACCCTGGACGTTATGTTGAAATCGGTGCAAAAATTCCAAAGGGCGTTTTACTTGTTGGTAGCCCGGGTACCGGTAAAACACTCCTTGCTAAAGCTGTTGCAGGGGAAGCGGAAGTGCCATTTTTCTCAGTGAGCGGTTCAAGTTTCATAGAAATGTTTGTGGGTGTGGGTGCAGCGCGTGTGCGAGACTTGTTTGAACAGGCGAAAAAAGATGCGCCAAGTATTATATTTATAGATGAAATTGATGCAATCGGTAAAAGTCGTGCAGCTGGTGGTGCGATGGGTGGGAATGATGAAAGAGAACAAACACTCAACCAATTGCTTGCAGAAATGGACGGTTTTGGAACAGATACACCTGTCATTATTTTAGCGGCTACAAACAGACCTGAGATATTAGACCCAGCACTATTGCGTCCGGGTCGTTTTGACAGGCAAGTGCTTGTAGATAAACCGGATTTTGAAGGTCGTATAAAAATACTTAAAGTACATATTAAAAATGTGAAAACAGATAAAGATGTTGATCTTGAAGAGATAGCTCGCTTAACCGCAGGACTTGCAGGTGCGGATTTGGCAAATATTGTTAATGAAGGAGCACTTCTTGCGGGAAGAAAAAGCCAAAAAACAGTAAAACAGCAAGATATGTATGAAGCAGTTGAACGCGCTTTAGCCGGTCTTGCTAAAAAATCACGCCGTATTAATCCTAAAGAGAAAAAAATTGTTGCTTATCATGAAAGTGGACATGCTTTATTGGCAGAAACCACAAATGGTGCGAAAAAAGTTTCTAAAGTTTCTATAGTTCCTCGTGGTCTTGCAGCATTGGGTTATACATTAAATAAACCAGAAGAAGACAAGTATATGATGCAACTCCATGAATTATGGGCAGAGGTAGATGTGCTACTTGGTGGTCGTGCAGCTGAGAAAACTTTTATAGGTGAGATTTCAACAGGGGCAGGAAATGATTTAGAACGCGCAACTGACATTATTAAATCTATGGTACAGAGCTATGGTATGAGTGATATTGCAGGGCTTATGGTGCTTGAAAAATCACGCCAGTCCTTCCTTGGTACCGGACAACAGGCAACGCGTGAATATAGTGATAAAATGGCTGAACAAATGGATGAGTACATCAAAAAGTCACTTGATGAGCATTATCAATCTGTTCTTGCACGCTTAGAAGAGTACCGAGGTGCTATTGAAGATATGGTTGCATTACTCTATAAAAAAGAGAATATTACCGGTGATGAAGTAAGAGAAATTATTATAAAATTTGAAAAAGAGCATGGCATTGAATCTAAAGTTGTTGACAACAGTGATACGATTGAAGAAGAACTCAAAGTTGATGCTACAATGACGGAAAGCGCTCATGATGAAAAATAATCTATTTATTATAAACAAAGGAGGCTATAAGTATATT
>JALSLQ010000067.1 GCA_026988235.1 Sulfurimonas sp. | reverse complement strand
TTGATTAAAGACAGCGAGCTTAAACCATATAGTTACATTAATTTACTCTACTCCTATATTACAATTTTCATGATTATTAGTCTCTCTTTTATCCTGATTTTGCAAAGGTTGCGTCCATTAATCAGATTGCGAAAAAAGATTGAATTATATGGTGATGGAAATATGGACATCTCTTTTAAAACAAACTCAGATGATGAAATTGGTGCGGTGGCTAATGAGCTAGAGAGGGCAAGACAAAAGATAAATACTATTTTGGAGTCTCGTACACTTTTTTTGAGAAACTTGATGCATGAACTTAAAACACCGATTGCTAAAGGCACCATTGCAACACAAATGCTTGACTCTCAAAAACAAAGAGACAGGTTTAGCTCTATTTTTCATCGTTTGGAAACACTGGTGACTGAATTTGCTATGATAGAAGAGGTAACAAGCCTTGATGACAAAAAAGATTTTTCCGAGTACAGACTGCTTGATGTCATAGATGGAGCCATAGATATGGCTATGGTAGAGCGTGAACATGTAACAGTAAAAATAAGCGGAAAAATAAAGCTACATGTAAATTATAGACTCTATACGACAGCGATTAAAAATATGATAGACAATGCGATGAAGTACTCGACGGATACACATATAATAATTCTCATGAATGATGAAAATGAACTTTGTTTTGAAAGCAATGGTGAGTGCCTTGCACACTCTTTACAGTATTATATAGAACCTTTCACAAAAGACAATCCATCAAAAAATAGCTTTGGCTTAGGACTTTATCTTGTTGATTCTATACTCAAAGCACACGGGCAGGTTTTGGCACATGAGTATGAGAATGGAGTGAACCGTTTTATATTCGCATAAGTTTAAAAATGTAAACTCATGGTATGAATAAATACATTTATAGTTTTCTAATCCTCTTTTTTGCATGCTCATTTTTTGTGTTTGGCTGGTTAAGTCATACAGCTTATGTGCCATATGAAAAGAGAGGGCAACTTTCTGTTTTAGATAAAATCAAACAAACAAAAAAATTAAATGTAGTGCTTTTAAATGCTCCCTCTACATACTATATAGGCACAGAAGGTCCACAAGGTTTTGAGTATGATTTACTCAAATCTTATGCAGACCATTTGGGGGTAGATTTAAATATTACGGCGGCACATACCATCAAAGAAGCGATAGAATTATCGAAAAATCCAAACATTAACATCACATCGGCATCTTTGGCAAAAACACCACAAAGAGAGCAAAAGTTTCATTTCGGTCCTTCTTATTTTGAAGTACAAGAACAGGTTATATGCAATCGAGGCATGTTGCGTGGTTCAAAATTTCCAAGAGATGTAGAAGATTTGGAAGGATTAAACATTATGGTTGGTGTTGACACAAGTTACAGCGAAACCATCAAATCATTGCAAGCAGATGGCTTTGATATCAATGCAACAACAACTTCTGAGTATTCAACCGAAGAACTTCTTGAAAAAGTTGCCAAGCATGAAATAGACTGCACTGTAGCAGATTCCAACATCTATGCACTCAATTTACGCTATTTTCCTGAAATTGCGCTTGCATTTTCTATAAGTGGGAGAGAGCAGTTAGCATGGTTATTACCAAAAAATGAAAAAAAACTCGAAGCGGATATGTATGCTTGGTTAAATGATTATAATCAAAAAGGGATGATGACACAGCTCAAAGACCACTACTACAGCTATATACTCTTTTTTGATTATTATAATACGAAAATGTTTTACAAAAGAATGAAAAACAGATTGCCAAAATATAAAAAATATTTTAAAAATGCTGGCAAGCGGTTTAAAATTCCATGGACACTTTTGGCTTCTGTTTCTTATCAAGAATCACACTGGAATCCAAAAGCGAAAAGTTTTACAGGAGTTCGAGGACTGATGATGCTTACAAAGCGTACGGCAAAAATTTTAGGGGTAAAAAACAGACTGAACCCAAAAGAGAGCGTGATAGGCGGAACCAGACATCTCAAACAGATGATAAAGTTTGTTCCCAAAGAAGTAGAAGCTGAAAATAGACTAAAATTTGCGTTGGCAGCTTACAACATAGGCATGGGGCATGTAAAAGATGCGCAAAAATTGGCAAAGAAATTAGGCTTAAATCAAAATGTGTGGAGTGATTTGAAAATAGTACTGCCATTGCTCTCACAAAAAAAGTATTATAGAACTTTAAAATACGGTTATGCAAGAGGGGCAGAACCAGTGAAATATGTTGAATCTATCTATAATTATAAAGACATTTTAGATAAACAAAACGAGGCTCTAAAAACTGATCTAGTGACTTCCAAGCTCCCCTAAAAATGTCTCCATATCGTATTTTACTCTGTACTCAGGAGTCATGATATGAATGAGAATATCTCCTAAATCAACAACAACCCAGTCCCCGCTCTCGTCAACATTGTTAAAATGCTCTTGCGGTTTTAATTCATTTTTTAAATGGTCTAAAAGTGCAGTTGTGTGTTTTTGTCCAAGTGATGAAGCAATGACTGCATAATCTACAAAGTAATTTTTGTCACGAAGGTCAAAAACCTCTATGGATTCCGCTTTGTTTGTATCTAATGTGTCTGTTATTTTTTGTATTCTATCTTGCATTATGTTCCTTATAGTATTGTGTTATTTTGTTTCTAACTTTTTTTGGTATTTTTGAGCCGTTAATCTTTTGCCTTAAAATTGATGAGGATATATCTTCATTTATATCAAGATGAATGAAATTTTTTGGTATTTCAATCATATCTCTTGTAACAACTATAAAGGTCACTAACTTTTTTAATTCATCAAATTTATACCATGTAGGCAACGACTTTACATTGTCCGCACCAATAACCAAATAGACTTTGTCATAGCTCTTTAGCAAATGTTTAACCGTCTCAATAGTCGGCACTTTTTTTTTCAAATCTACTTCATAAGAGCTAATTGTAACATTTTTATAGGATGAAAAAATTTCTTTAAGCCAGGCTAATCGCAATAGAGCAGGAGCTGTAAAAGTTTCTTTAAACGGATTTAAAAAAGTAGGCATAACTACTACTTTATCTATAAAATCTAGTTTACTTAAAGCTTTGACAATCGCCTCATGAGCGAGGTGTGGAGGGTCAAATGAGCCTCCGTACAGTGCTATCGTTTTCATTTAATACGAATTATAACTAATTTTGGATAAAATTACTCAATTAATTTATATAGGGAATATAATGGCATTAAAAATAGCAATTAATGGATTTGGAAGAATTGGTCGTTGTGTGGCACGAATTGCACACAAAAGAGATGATGTTGAAATTGTAGCTATAAACGACACCGCAAGCATAGATATGATGATGTATCTTTTGAAAAATGACTCTGTTCATGGAACATTTGCAAGCGAAGTTGTACAGATTGATGATGAATATATTGCAATAGACGGTAAAAAAATAAGAGTTTTTTCAGACAGAGACCCTCAAAATCTAAAGTTCGCTGATTGCGGTGCTAATATGGTTTTAGAGTGTACCGGTGTCTTTTTAACACAAGAATCCGCACAAGTACATATTGACAATGGCATACAAAAAGTGCTTTTTTCTGCTCCGGCAAAAGACAAAGCAACCCCAACATTTGTAATGGGCGTCAATGAAGAAAAATATGCAGGACAAAAGATAGTCTCCAATGCTTCATGTACAACAAACTGCCTTGGTCCTGTAGCTCGCGTACTTGATGATGCTTTTGGCATAGAAAAAGGTCTGATGACGACTATTCACTCTTATACAAACGATCAAAATATTTTAGATGTCAAACATGACAAAGATAAACGCCGTGCTCGTGCGGGAGCTATCAATATGATTCCAACAACAACGGGTGCTGCAAAAGCTATAAGTCTTGTTATGCCTCAGCTTGAAGGAAAACTGCATGGTCAGTCTGTCCGTGTTCCGACTCCAGATGTTTCTATGGTTGATTTAAATGTAGTCGTTTCAAAAAATACGACAACACAAGAGGTAACTGCCGTATTGAATGAAGCTGCAAACGGCAGACTCAAAGGTCTTTTACTGATGGACAAAGAGATGCGTGTTTCTCAAGATTTTGTAGGCTGTAATTACAGTGCAATCGTGGCAGAAGATTTGACACAGGTCATTGGTGGGAACATGATAAAAGTGATGGCTTGGTATGACAATGAGTGGGGCTATTCATCTAGACTTTTAGATATGGCATTACATATTTCAAAATAGGAAAAAAATTGGAACTACTACAACTCAAAAAATTAGATATAAAAGATAAAAAAGTTTTTATAAGGTGTGATTTCAATGTGCCTATGGATGAATTTGGCAATATTTCAGATGATCGCCGTATTCGTTCAGCAGTGGCAACTATTAACTACTGTTTGGATCAAGATTGTGCTGTTATTTTGGCTTCTCACTTAGGGCGTCCAAAAGGGGAGGTTGTGCAAAAATACTCTTTAGCCCCTGTAGCAAGAAGACTACAGCAACTGCTAAAGCGTCATGTTTCATTAGCTCCGGGTGTGGTAGATGATGCCAGCATCAAAATGACACAAGAATTGCCACGGCATGAAATTTTATTGCTTGAAAATTTACGCTTTGAGGCAGGTGAGACAAAAAATGACCCAAAATTGGCAGAAAAATTAGCATCAATGGCAGAATTTTATGTCAATGATGCTTTTGGCGTGAGCCATCGCTCACATGCTTCTGTTGCAGGAATAACACATTTTTTTGACAACAAACACAAAGCAGCTGGATTTTTACTTGAACGCGAAATTAACTTTTTTAGTAAACTCATGAAAAATCCTGTGCGTCCTTTTGTTGCTATTGTCGGAGGTAGCAAAGTTTCAGGTAAACTTGAAGCGCTCATTAATTTACTACCAAAAGTCGATAAAATTTTTATTGGTGGCGGTATGGCTTTTACCTTTTTAAAGCAACTCGGCTACAATATTGGTGCTTCTTTGGTTGAAGATGATTTGTTGGATGAAGCACAGCATATTATGGATGAAGCGAAAAAGCTCGGTGTGAAATTTTACTTGCCGGTAGATGTAGTTGCTGCCGATAGATTTTCAGAGGATGCCGTGAGTAAAATCGTAACAGCTCAAGAGATTCCCGATAAATGGATGGGACTGGACATTGGTCCTGCAACGGTACGGCTTTACAGAGAGGGACTCAATGATGTGCAAACAATTCTTTGGAACGGTCCGATGGGTGTATATGAAATGGACAAGTTTGCGCGAGGTTCTTCAAAAATAGCGCATTTTGTGGCAGACAGTTATTCAACGACAGTTGTAGGCGGTGGCGATACGGCTGATTTGGTACAAAAAGTAGGTGTTGATGAAGATATTAGCTTTATTTCTACCGGTGGCGGTGCTTCATTGGAATTACTTGAAGGCAAAGTGCTTCTGGGTGTAGCACCATTAATGGTAAAAATTACAAACAAAGAGGCTTAACATGATTATTGCAGCGAATTTGAAAACAAATCTTACTAGAAGTGCTACATGTAAGTATATAAAAGAATTACAAATATGTGTGCAAAACAGTACCCAAAATGTTATTGTATTCCCTGCAACATCCTCCCTTGATTCTTATGAATCAAATGTTACTATTGGAGCACAAAATGCCTACCCTGTCGAAAACGGAGCATTTACGGGTGAAATTGGGCTGGAACATTTAAAAGAATTTGAGATTAAAACTATACTTATAGGGCATAGTGAGCGTCGTCATATTTTAGGTGAAAGCCAAGAATTTATAGCAAAAAAGTTTCACTATTTTAAAGAACAGGGTTTTCAAATCATTTTTTGTGTTGGTGAACCGCTTGAAATCAGAGAAGGCTCAAAAGAAGAAATGCTTACTTATATACATAAGCAATTTGAAGGTATCGATACCACCTATGAAAATCTCATCATTGCGTATGAGCCAGTTTGGGCAATAGGTACAGGAAAAGTACCGACACTTGAAGATATAAAAGAGATACATAAAGAACTCAAGAAAAAATCATCAGCACCGCTTTTATATGGAGGCAGTGTAAAAGTAAACAATGTTAAAGATATTTTGAGCGTAGAAAATGTAGACGGTGTCTTAGTTGGTAGTGCCGCACTCTATGCAGAGCATTTTTGCACGATGATAGAATACGCCGACGAGTTACAACAAAGCCGGCACTAAAGTACCGGTTCCGAAAAAACACGGAACCCAGACTTTGTTTTTCGGAACCCATCCTTTAGGGTGGGATGAGAGTGGCAAAAAAGTCACAACAGCCGGCACTAAAGTACCGGTTCCGAAAAAACACGGAACTCATCCTTTGTTTTTCGGAACCCATCCTTTAGGGTGGGCTGAGAGTGGCAGAAAAGTCACAACAGCCGGCACTAAAGTACCGATTCCGAAAAAACACGGAACCCAGACTTTAGTCTGGGCTATGCGTCTGAAAAAACTAAAATTTTAATTATAAAGGAAAACAACAAATGATAATGAAAGGTAAAAAAGGCTTAATAGTAGGTCTAGCAAATAACAAATCAATAGCATACGGTATAGCAAAAGCATGTGCAGCACAGGGTGCCGAGATGGCATTTACATACCTTAATGATGCACTCAAAAAAAGAGTAGAACCCATAGCAAAAGAGTTCGGAAGCGACTGTGTGTATGAACTTGATGTGTCAAATGAAGAGCATATGGCAGGCATAGCTGAAAAAATCGAAAAAGATTTCGGCAAAATCGATTTTTTAGTACACTCAGTGGCGTTTGCTCCAAAAGAAGCACTCTCTGAGCCTTTTATGAAAACAACAAAAAGTGCTTTTCAAATTGCTATGGACATTTCAGTCTATTCGTTCATTGATTTGACAAATCGTTTAGAATCTGTTTTGTCTGATGATGCGTCTATACTTACACTTTCTTATCTTGGTGGACCAAAATATATAGTAAACTATAATGTTATGGGTGTAGCAAAAGCAGCACTAGAATCGAGTGTGCGTTATATGGCAGTTGATTTAGGTAAAAAAGGGCAACGCGTCAATGCAATTTCAGCAGGACCTATCAGAACACTCGCCGCTGCAGGCATCGGTGACTTTAAACAGATACTCAACTGGAATGAAACAAATGCACCGTTAAAAAGAAATGTAACAACAGATGAAGTAGGTAACTCTGCGATGTATCTGCTGAGTGATTTAAGTTCGGGTGTAACGGGTGAAATTCACTATGTAGATGCAGGGTATAACATTATGGGTATGGCAGCAGCCGAGACAAATGATGAGGGTAAAACTGTTTTAGCATGGGATGCAAGAAAATAGTAAAGAATAGTCGGCACTAAAGTACCGATTCCAAGAGAATGTGTGGTTTTCCCGGAACCCATCCTTTAGGGTGGGCTGAGAGTGGCAGAAAAATAACACCACCTCCCGGAACCCATCCTTTAGGGTGGGCTAAGAGTGGCAGAAAAATAACACCACCTCCCGGAACCCATCCTTTAGGGTGGGCTGAAAGTGGCAAGAATGTTGCAACAGTCGGCACTAAAGTACCAGTTCCAAGATGTTTCCGGAACGCGGACTTTAGTCCGGGCTGAGAGTGTTTCTCAATTTCCAATAACAGGCATACTCTGTAATTTTTTCACATTTGAATCTTTCTCATCAGACGGATGTGCTTTTGAATATGCCGCCGCTTTGTCAACATACTCTTGAAGTGTAAAGTTTCTTTCCTTATCCTCTACATATTTTACTTCCGTATTACTGTTAGTATTTGTACTTTTTGTATTTACTCTTTTCATATACTTTTTCTGGACTTTTTTGTCTTTATTTACAGTAGGTGTCCACTCATCTTTGAGCCAACCATCGAGACTTTTTTGCATTAAACCAGGTTTTGCTTTGCCATTTGAGTTACTTATCTTATTTAAATCACTGTTTTGTGATGGTGCTACAACTGCGTCAGATGCGCACCCACTCAGTAATATAAAGGCAGATAGTGTTAGTGTTGTTGTAATTAATTGTTTCATATGGTAATTATATCTTATTTTGTCTAATAATTCATCATTTTAATAAAAAGTTAAGAGTGAATTATGCTATACTACACTCGAAATTTGTAAAAAGATAAGGAGAAAATATGAAATTTACAAAAATGAGTTTGGTGGCAGCGCTACTAATTGGTTCAAGTGCGTTTGCAATTGATAATGTTAAAGTTAGTGGTGATGCTAAACTTTATTATAGTACAAGCGATTCAGTTGCTAATGCTGGAGCAGGGAATGCGAGTAATAGCCTTTTTAATAAAGGAAATTCTACTGGTGAAGCAGCATTAAGAATAGGATTGACTGCTGATTTAACACAAAATATTTCTGCGGGTGTTAGTGGTACTGTTATTAGCACTTTAGGTTTATATAACAATTTAGTTTCTGCTACTTGGACAGGTGGAACTGAAGACACATATGTAATGGATGAAGCATGGTTGGCTGCTACAGTTGGTAAAACTACTGGTAAAATTGGTCGCATGAAACTTGATACTCCATTAGTATTTAGTGAAACTTGGTCTATAATTCCAAATACTTTTGAAGCTGCCGTAGTAATCAACCAAGATATTCCAGATACTACATTAGTAGGTGCATATGTTGGTCAGCATGATTCTGCACAAGTAATAGGTGGTGGAATGAATCAAGCGAGTAGTCCATTCACTTCATTTTATAATGGTGCATACACAATTGGTGTAATTAATAACTCTGTGAAACCATTAACTGTTCAAGGTTGGTATTATGGTGCACAAACTAATATTGACTTTGGTACTTTAATACAAGATCCTACAATAATTGCACCTAATCCAACAATCACGGTATCTCATATAGATGCTTTTTGGTTACAAGCAGATTTAGATGCTGCTGATTTAGGTGTAAAAGGTCTTAAAGCAGGTGTACAATATACAAAAAATACTTATGACCTGAAAACTGCTATAGCAGGAGTTCCAGGTTCTACAAATAATGATGCTTATGCGTTAATGTTAGGTTATAATGTTGAAAATATGGCGACAGTAAAAGTTGCATATTCTCAAGTTGGAAAAGATAATGATAGTGGTATGGGTGCAGGATTCAACCTTGCAACTGTAGCAGATGGAAATGGTATATTACGCGGTTCATTAGATAACCGATCTGGTGCACAATCGAAACTTTATACTGAAGCATGGTGGAACTATGGATATGTTACTCAAAATGATGCAAAAACATGGTCACTTAGTGCAACAGGAAAAGTTGTTGGTGTAGATTTACTAGCTCAATATACAAATGTAAATCAGTCTAAAAGTGCTGGTGATAATGATATGAAAGAGTTTACTGTAACTGCAGGAAAAGACTTTGGTCCATTAAATGCTACTCTTGCATATATTTATACAAAAGCTGATGATTTAAATACTCAAGATAAAAATGGTGTTAATTTTAATACAGATGGTAAAGGTAAAGCATTTAATACTGTTCAAGCTTACTTAACTTACAACTTCTAGTCTAAACACTAAACTCGAAGTACAACTAATTCCCTCACGGGAGTTAGTCCCCTTTTCACTCAAACCTTTCAAACACAACTTTTACAAGCACTTTTCTTTTTATGTTATAATACATCATGGCAAAAATAGATGAAATAAAAGAGATACTCAATACCTTAAGAGTAGTGATGAGTATAGCATTTGGTATAATGGTGGTTTTAATTGGCGTTATAGTAAAACGCTATGATACCCAAAGAGTTGACGGTGTGTTTTGGATTGGTATTGCGTTAGCATTTGTATTAATGTTAGTTATAGCATATATCGTAACTAAATTAGCACAAAAGACAAAAGAAATAAAGGATTTATAAAATGGATATAGCAACTATTGCAATTTTGCTGTTAGCAATTTCATTTTCTGTTTTAATGTTTTATACTGCAAGTAAATTATCTGAGTCATAAAACAAGAAAGGTGAAGATAGATATTGAAAAAAATAATATACATCTTTTTTATGCTCTTTCTCATTTCAATCATATCATTTTTAGCAATTCACGCAGCCCCAAACAGCTTTTTTGGAGCAGGTGAGTTAAACCCAAATATGACAAAAGAAGCTATAGAGAAGCTTAAAGCTGTTTACGGACTTGATAAACCGCTTCTTGAGCAGTATATTTCATGGGTTAAAAATATTATTACGCTTAATTTTGGTATATCTTTTGTTAGTGGGCAGGATGTAAGCAGTGAGATTTTAAAGCGTTTACCAATTACCTTGTGGATGAACATTATCT
>JALSLQ010000066.1 GCA_026988235.1 Sulfurimonas sp. | reverse complement strand
TCAACAGCAGAATTTTTAATCTTTACAACTGCTAATGGACAAGATACAATAGAAGTAAAAGTAGAAAATGAAACCGTATGGCTTACTCAAAAACTTATAGCTAAACTTTTTGATGTAAATGTAGCCACTATAAATGAACACCTGAAAAATATATTTAAAACCAATGAGTTAGAAGAAAATTCAACTATTAGGAAATTCCTAATAGTTCAAAAAGAGGGAAAGAGAGAGGTTAGTAGAAATATTGACCATTATAATCTTGAAGTAATTATCTCATTAGGCTATAGAATAAACTCAAACAAAGCTACAGAGTTCAGAAGATGGGCGACACAAGTTTTAAAAACATTTACAACTCGTGGATATGTACTTGATAATGAAAGATTAAAAAATGGTAGCTATTTAAATCCGCAATACTATAAAAATTTAATACTTGAAATAAGAGATATAAGAGAAAGTGAAAGAAACTTTTACCAACAAATCACAGATATTTATGCAACTGCTTTAGATTATGATTTTAAAGCTCCAACTACACAAGAGTTTTTTGCTACTGTTCAAAATAAACTACATTGGGCAATCCACGGTCATACGGCATCTGAACTATTGATTGAGAGAGCAGACCACAAAAAAGAGTTTATGGGATTAACAAACTGGAAAAAAGCACCCAATGGAAAAATTTTAAAATCTGATGTCACAGTTGCTAAAAATTATCTAGCACAAGATGAAATCAAATCATTAAACAGAATTGTAACTATGTATCTTGATTATGCAGAAGACCAAGCAGAGCGAAATATTCCAATGACTATGAAAGATTGGAGTTCTAAACTAAATGCTTTTTTACAATTTAATGAACGAGATATTTTACAAAATGCTGGAAAAGTTACAGCCGTAATTGCAAAAGAGTTTGCTATAAGTGAATTTGAAAAATACAAGGTAATTCAAGATAAATCATATAAGAGTGATTTTGATATGTTACTTCAAGAGTTGGATAAAGATTGAATTATGTCATTTATTTTAGTCAGGCACTTATTAAACTTTTGCAAACTTCGGTTTCCAAATAAAGCATTTTAGCACTTTTTTTTCTCGTGTATGCACCATTAATAAAATAAAGGTTATAATAGCTACATGTAAACAAAGGAGTAGAAAATGGTAGATTTTTTAAAAAAAGCAATGGATTGGGTTCTTGAAAAAGAACAAGAAGCGGCAAAAAAGTGTCAAGTAAATCCGGCAGATATAGAAAAACAGATAAAAATTTTAGAAGAAAAACGCGCAAAATTTCGTAAAAAATTTGAAGATGAAGATATGGAATTTGGGCATGTCCTGAGTAGACTTTCACTCATAAAAGCAAATGCAAGTAAGTGCGAAACAAAATAAGATGCAAAATATTTTAGAGGCTATTTTCTTCGGATTTAGTGAGATACTTAACTATAAAACGATGAAACGGGCATTGGCAATTGGTGCTGTTGTGACTATAGTTTGGTCGGTGATAGGTTATTTTATGTGGGATGGACTTATTTCTGTTGCTGCATATTTTATTGATTTGGTTCCTTTTTCTATGCTTCGTGCAAACGGAGCATGGATTCTTTCTTCATTTTTGTGGTTTTCACTTGTTCTTGTGACTTTTGCTTTAGTGTTGGCATTTTTTGGAAATATGATTTTAGAAAGAGTTTCTAAGCAAAAATACAGCTCTTTTTCTCTTCTGGTAGTATTTGCAAGTGCCATTTTTTGGTCACTTATTTGGTTTTTTAAAGGTGATTATATTCATCAGCAATTTTTAAAACTGTTAAATTGGCTTCCCTTTGAAACAGTTCAGGCAAGCCTTTCATACCTCCTTGGATTTTACTTTATTTACAATGCTATTGTTGTTACAATGTTGTTAGCAACAAGCTTTTTCAGTCAAACACTCCTTGAAGATATACGAGACAAAAACTTTCCTTATGAACCATTTTTAGAAGAAGATGAGTTGAAAGTAAGTGAAAACAGATTACTTGATATTCTTATATATACAGTTGTATCAGTTATTGTATTTCCTTTGCTGTTTATTCCAGTTGTAAACTTCGTTATTCAAATGGTTTTGTGGGTTTGGCTGATTAAAGATACCTTTGTAAAAGATAGTGCGGCTTTGCTTATTCCTAACGAAAAAAGAGTAAAACTATCTGAGTATAAAACAGGATTTATTATGATTAGTATAGCGACATCGCTTTTTAACTTTTTACCGGTTTTCAATATTTTTGGACCGTTTTTTGGTGAGATTGCAATGTTTAAGTATTTAAAGGAAGTTCAAAAGGAAATCTAAATGAAAATTGCATTTTTTGAGATAAAACCTGAAGAAAAGATTTTTTTCCAACAGTATTTGAGAAATGAAGAGTTGTTCTTTTTTGAAAGTACAATCAATGATGTGCTACAAGAGGTACAAAAATATGATGCTATATCTATTTTTATACATTCTCGCATAACAGATGAAGTTTTAGAAAAACTTCCAAAACTAAAGTATTTACAAACCAGATCAACAGGGTATGATCATATAAAATGTAACACCTTGTACAATCGTGGGTTAGTAGTCTCTAATGTAGCAGGATATGGCGGTCCTGCCGTTGCAGAATTTGCATTTTCTTTACTACTCAACGCTACACGCCAAACCTACATTGCCCTGCAACGCTCTCAACAAAGAAATTTTGAATATAGCGACCTTAAAGGTATGGAACTTTTCGGCAAAACACTCGGTATACTCGGTCTTGGCACCATAGGCTCTCAAATGGCACGAATAGGCAAAGGCTTTGGTATGCATGTAGTGGCGCATTCAAGAACAAAAAAACCAATAATTGATGAATTAAATATTGACTTTTGTGATTTGGACTCTGTTGTAGCACAAAGTGATATTCTCATGCTCGCACTGCCTTTAACACCTACTACAAGAAATATTATCAACGAAAAGAATGTAAAAGAGTTAAAAAAAGATGCCATAATTGTCAATACGGCACGGGGTGAAATTATCGAAGATGCCTTGTATGGAAAAATGAAAAATATTCTTTGTCTGGATGTGATAAGTGATATAAAATATATTCATAGAAATAATATTTTATATACACCACATATGGCGTATTATACAAAAGAAGCATTAGGAAGAATTATGCAAATTTCATTAGAAAATATGAATGCCTATCTTGCAAACAAGGCATTGCCGAATTGTTTAAAATTTTCTTGTGAGCGTGATTATAATCACGCGTAGTAATATTTTTAAGATGAAAAAGATTATAATAAATAAAGTTATTTTACATAAGGAGAATGTTATGAAAAAGTATATAGTAGCGGTAGTGTTAACAAGTTTGTTTTTTACAGGATGTGCAACAAGAGGTGTCAATGAGATAGATGCAAATGCTGTCAATTATGAATTAAATTATCAGGTTGGTACAATTGAATCTGTTAAAGCGGTAGTCATTAAAGATAATGGCGTAGGAACATTCCTTGGTGCAATTTCTGGTGCAGTTTTAGGTTCACTTGTGGGCAAAGGTAGAGGCAATACTTTGGCAACACTTGCCGGCGGACTAGGCGGTGCTTATGCGGGAAATCAATTAGGCAAAGCAAATGCACTAGAATTAAGTGTACTCCTCGATAATGGTCGTAGAATTGTTGTTATAGCCAAAGGTAAAGATTTTTATAAAGGCGAGAAAATTCGTGTAGTCAAACATGATGGGCGTGTTTATAGTGTAGAACCGTTTTAATATTTGATAAAAGGTTGTGTAAATGAATAAGTTAATAGCACAAGAGATGTATTATTTGATGGTGCTTGGACGAGCATTTGAGTATGCTGCCAAAGAGAATTATATGAAAGGCAATGTATCTGGATTTTTACATTTAGATATTGGGCAAGAAGGTTTTAGCGTTGCCGCTATAAAAGCGTTTGAAAAAGGTGATATTTTTTCGACTTATCGAGAGCATGTTATGGCAATGGCACGCGGTATTGAGCCAAGGGCTGTAATGGCGGAACTGTTTGGAAAAAAAACAGGGGTAAGTGGTGGAAAAGGTGGTTCTATGCACCTTTTTGAGCCTTCACGCTGTTTTTACGGTGGAGATGCCATCGTCGGCGGACATATTCCCAATGCCGTAGGTTGTGCTTACGCAAGAGCTTTACAAGGAAATGAAGACGGTGTTATGGTGATTTTTGGTGACGGCGCTACAAACGGTGGAGCATTTTTTGAATCTCTCAATATCGCCGCTACACATAAACTACCACTTCTTTTTTTATGTGAAAATAATGAATATGCTATAGGAACAAATATTAAACGCGTTGCACCTTTTCGTGAACAGGCGAAAAAAGCAGAGCCATATATGTTGACATATGCAGTAGATGGAATGGATGCACAAGCTGTTTTTGAGGCAGTCACTCAAGCAAGAAAAGAGATAGAAGCAGGACATGGTCCTATATTTATAGAAGCCTTTACATGTAGATATGAAGGACATTCGGTGAGTGATGCAAACAGTTACAGAAGTACGCAGGAAATGAGCCACTGTAAAGCAAAAGACCCCCTACAAAAATTTAAAAAAGAGTTACAAGAGAAATGGTTATGTACAGAGAATGAAATACAAAACATAGAAACAAAAGCGCAAAAAATGGTGCAAGAAGCTGTAGCATATGCAGAAGCATCTCCAGAACCGGAGTTAGAAGCTCTCTTTGAACATATATTTTATGAGGAGCATAAAAATGTTGTATCGTGAAGCTTTAAACAAAGCACTTGATGAAGTGATGAATGCAGATGATACGGTCGTCACGCTCGGTGAAGATGTTGGACTCTATGGGGGAAGTTTTCGTGTAACAGAAGGACTTGTTGAAAAGTACGGCGAAAAAAGAGTGATAGATACACCCATAGCAGAACTCAGCATTGTCGGTAATGCTGTTGGAATGGCTATCGGCGGTCTTCGCCCTGTGGCTGAGATAATGACAGGAAATTTTTCACTCCTTGCGTTTGACCAGATTATTAACCACATGGCAAAACTGCATTATATGAGTAATGGGAAAATTATATTGCCAATGGTGGTACGCTTTCCGCAAGGGGTAAGCCGTCAGCTTGGGGCACAACACAGTGAGAGTTATGAGCAGATGCTCTCTAGCGTACCGGGTTTACGCGTACTAAGTGTAAATGATGTCAATTATGCTTATCATGCACTCAAATATGCGATTTTATCGGATGACCCCGTTGTGTTTATAGAACATGAACTGCTTTACAATAAAAAAGGGGAAGTAAATTTTGCACAAAAGCTTAATCCTTTTAAAGCGAGAATAGCCAAAGAAGGCAGTGATATTACCATAGTGAGTTATCTTAAGATGCTTGATGATGTGATGCTAGCAGTGCCAGAAATTGAAAAAGAGCTTGGGTGTTCTTGTGAAGTGATTGATTTATGCTCTTTAAATCCCATAGATTATGAAACATTGAAAATATCTTTAGAAAAAACATCTCGCTTTGTTATGGTTGAAGAAGACCATAAAACAGGAGGATATGGAGCGCAAATAGTTTCTTGGGTAGCAGAGGAGATGTTTTATGCTTTGGATGCGCCACCGCTTAGAATAGCAGGGGAAGATGTACCGATTCCTTACAATAGGACGCTTGAGCTTGCAAGTATTCCGACACCAGAGTCTATAATAGAAAGAATAGTTGAGTGGGGTAGGAAAAATGATGTTTGAAATAGTAATGCCACAACTTTCAGACTCAATGGATGAGGGAAAACTCATCAGTTGGAAGGTAAAAATAGGACAAAAAGTAGCTGTAGGCGATGTGATTGCAGAGGTTGAAAGTGATAAAGCCATTATGGAAGTGCAAAGTTTTAAAAATGGTGTAGTCCAAGAGCTAGATGTCAATGAAGGTGATGTCGTGCCTGTCGGGCATGTTATAGCAAAAATAGAAACACAAGATACTGCCTCACATGTAACGCAAGCCCCCCCCCAACCTGTAGCAAAGCAGAAAAAAGAAAAACACAGAGAAACAGAGAAGCAAACACCGCAAAAGCCGTTTATTGTAGAGCATGTATCTCATGAACTCACAAGTGGCATCTCTCCAAAAGCAAGAGCAAAAGCTGCACAATACGGGCTAGACACGCAAACAATCATGAAAAAAACAGCACAAAAAGTGTTACATGTAAACGATGTGCAAAATTATATGAGAGAACACTTTTTTACGCCAAAGGCGCTACAATTGTTGGATGAATATGGTCTGGATATTTCAGAATTTTCGCTCAATCATAAAATAGATGTTAAGGAAGTTAGCACATTTATTGCAGCACATGAAACACCCTTGCCTAAACCGCTCACTCAAATGCAAAAAGCGATTATTGCCAATGTCACTGACTCCGTACAAAAACCGGTTTATCATTTGTATGAGTCTCTTGATGCAACACTTTTTATAGCAAATAAGCAGTACAGTATCACGGCATGGCTGATTAAAATTTTTGCAAAAGTTATGATGACACATGCAGCTTTTCGGTCGCGTTTGAAAAACGAGATGCTTGTCACTTACCCGAACGCTTCGATTTCACTTGCAGTTGCAGATGCAAAAAATCTGTATATGCCAGTTGTAAAAGATGCAAATAAGTTGTCAATGAGCGAGATTGCAAAAGAACTTTCAAAATTTAAGACAAAACTCCAAGAAAAAACTTTTAGCACAAAAGATATGCAAGGTTCAAGTTTTGGTATTTCAAACCTTGGGATGCTTGGTGTAGAACGATTTGATGCGATGATAAATAAAGATGATGCAGCTATAGTTGCCATAGGAGGTATGCAAGAGGGTAGAATTTCTGTGACGCTAACAGCAGATCATAGACTCATCAATGGATATGAAGCAGCACTTTTTATGCAAGATGTAAAAAAAGAGGCACAAAATCCTCTTAATTTTAAGGACTAAAGATGTATGACATTATTTATATAGGCGGTGGGCTTAATTATGCTGGAGCAATTGTTGCGGCAAAAAATGGCAAAAAAGTAGCATTGATTGAAAAAGATATGCAACAGCTTGGTGGTGTCTGTTTACATAAGGGTTGCATCCCTTCTAAAATGTTTTTGCATTATTCTTCTTTAGTATATGAGAGTTCGAGTGAAATAATAGTAGGAAAAACAGCTTTAAATATGAAAGCACTTTTTGAGAAAAAAACCAAGTTAATTGACAATGCCTTAATCGCAATTACAAAACAGTGTGCAAATATTGACCTGATTGAGGGTGATGCAAAGTTGAGTGAACCGCATAAAGTAGCGGTAAATGGTAAAGTGCTTGAAGCTAAACATATTGTCATAGGAACAGGTTCTCACTCTTTTATTCCCGAGGGTATAGCATATAATGCTAAAGACATTATAATGAGTGATGAAGTTTTGATGCTCCAAGAACTGCCCCAAAAAATAGCTATTTATGGTGCTGGAGCCATAGGGCTTGAGATGGCAAGCTTTTTTGCTACAGCAGGCGTAGAAGTGACACTTTTAAATCACAGTGACAAAATTCTGAAAAAATCTCATCCGCTGATTCAAAAAGAGCTAAAGGCACAACTAGAAAAAATTGGTGTTACAATTTTAGAAAACCATGCGGTAAAAACGGCTAAAAGTACAAAAAAAGGCGTGCATATAACTTTTGGGGATGAGAGCAGTATTTATATGCCTCTTTTACTCGTAGCAGCAGGACGCAGACCAAATGTAGACTTTCTTACATGTAAAGAGATAAAAGTTGAAAAAGGCATTGTCACTGACAACTATTTTGAGACAACACTTGCTAAACATTATGCTATAGGCGACTGTAACGGGAAGCTACAACTCGCACATGCAGCACGAGCAGAGGTGTTACATGTAACAGCACAAATACTGGGAAAAAAACCGCGTCCTGTGAATCTTGAACATGTTATAAAATTTATTCATACACTGCCTATGAGTTATGCTGTGGTAGGAAATACAAAAGGCGTAAAATCTAGCGTTGTTCCTTTGAGTCATTTCCCTTATTCATCTTATAATCAAGCAACACAGGGGCTTATGATAAGCTATGCTGATGAGAACGGATTTATAACGGGTGCTGAAATTTTGGCACCACACGCAGAAGAACTCGCCGCCATTGTAGGGATGAGCCTTGCAGGAGAGATGGATGTGGCTCAGGCAAAAAGAACGATTTTTGGGCATCCTACATTTAGTGAAGCGTTAGAGCGAACTTTTTATAAACTATGATACTGCACAACTGGGGAGAAATAGAGTATGCTCAGGCGAGACAAGAGATGCAAAAAGTCCATGATAAGGCAGTGAAAACGGGTGAAAATCATCTGATACTTTGTTCACACCCTGCCGTCTTTACCCTTGGTAGTGATGAAAAAAAGAACTTTACAGTAGAGACCGTGCAAAGTGACAGAGGCGGTTCTATCACTTGTCACAGCCCCGGTCAAAATGTGTACTATTTTTGCTTTGCAATTAAAAATCCTGCTGTTTTTTATAAAAAAGTGCTTACTTCTTTTGAGATTTTTTTTATGAATACCCTAGCTGGTGTAAAATATGAAAAAGAGAACCCCGGGTTTTATATACAAAATAGGAAAATAGCTTCTTTGGGATTTCGTTATGCACAAGGCGTATCATTGCATGGGGTGGCTTTAAATGTGGATGTAGATTTGAATTTTCATTCTTTAGTTGCTCCGTGTAATTTAAAAGGCATTGTTCCGACTTCATTGGCAAATGAGGGTGTAAAAATGACACAAGAAGAAGTCAATCGCGAAATAATACAAATAATTACAAAAGTTTTTGAAGATGCAGTTTAAACCAAAAGTAAAGGCACTCAACCCGCAACTGACACAAAAAATTCAGAATATCTTACATGTAAACTCACTGACAACCGTTTGTGAAGCAGCAGCCTGTCCAAACAGAGCAGAGTGCTATGCCCGAAATAGTGCAACATTTATGATTTTGGGTGATACCTGCACGCGAGCATGCACTTTTTGTAATGTGAAAACGGGACAAGGAAATGTTGTTGATGCTAGTGAACCTGAGCGTCTAGCAAGGGCCGTAAATGAGTTGGGCTTAAATTATGTTGTTCTTACTTCAGTGGACAGAGATGATTTGAAAGATTATGGAGCAGAGCATTTTTCAGCGTGTGTCAGGGCAATAAAAGTGCTCAATCCAAGTGTAAAAATAGAGTTACTGACACCGGATTTTAAATACAATATGAATGCCTTAAAAGTAATCATAAAAAGTGGGGCAAATAAACTCGCACACAATCAAGAAACTGTTAGGCGTTTGAGCAAAAGTATACGACCACAGAGTGATTATAATCGTTCATTAAAAGTTTTGGAGTATTATGCTAACAATTCACCCTTACATGTAAAGTCCTCTTTAATGTGCGGACTTGGTGAAACAAAAGAAGAGCTACTTGTAACAATGCAAGAGTTGTTGAATGCCGGTGTGAGTGAATTGACACTTGGACAGTATCTGCAACCGACGCAAAAACATCATAAAGTGCAAAAATATTACCCACCGGCATTTTTTGATGAGATGAAAGAAGAAGCGCTTGGTATGGGATTTCGTGCAGTAGCTTCAGGTATTTTGGTAAGAAGTTCTTATTTTGCAGAAAATTTGGGAGAGGAATATGAGTAGAGCAAGATTAATTTTAGTACGCCACGGACAAAGTGTATATAATCAAAAAAACATTTTTACAGGATGGACGGATGTTGATTTGAGTCAGCAGGGCAAAGAAGAAGCAAAAAAAGTCGGACTTCTTTTGAAAAAAAACAGTATTTATCCAGATATTTGTTTTACTTCATGGCTCAAGCGTGCTATTCACACAGCACAAATAGCGTTAAAAGAGTTGGCATGGGAACATATAGATTCGCTAAGAAGTTATAAACTGAATGAAAGACATTATGGCGATTGGCAGGGTAGAGATAAAGATGAGGTAAAAAAAGAGTATGGAGCGGAAAATTTTTTAGCCGTAAGACGCGGCTATGATGTAGCACCTCCCCCTTTACATGTAAACGATAAAAGATGTGTTGCAAATGATAAAAAATATACACATATTGACAAAAATCTTTTACCCTTACATGAATCGCTCAAAGATACAAAAAAAAGAGTTTTAGAGTATTATAAAGAGCAGATTGTTCCACAACTGCAAGAACAAAAAACGGTGTTAATTTCGGCACATGGAAACTCTCTGCGTGCTTTGGCGATGGAACTGGAAAAAATCAGTAAAACAGATATAGCCTCTTTTGAAATACCAACAGGAGAGATAATTGTATATACTTTTGACAGTGATATGAGAATTATAGAGAAAAATGTTTTAATAGGCTAAACATCAGGATAATTCAAAACTCAGCTATATACTAAAAAATTGTTGATTTGTTCGGAACCCGGACTTTAGTCCGGGCTGAGAGTGGCAAGACTATTGCAACAGCCGGCACTAAAGTACCGGTTCCTAGAAAGTATTAAGTTAAGCAACTTTTTGGAACCCGTACTTTAGGATAATTCAAAACTCAGATATATATTAAAAAATTGTTGATTTGTTAGGAACCCGGACTTCAGTCCGGGCTGAGAGTGGCAAGACTATTACAACAGCCGGCACTAAAGTACCGGTTCCAAGAAAGTATTAAGTTAAGCAACTTCTTGGAACCCGTACTTTAGGATAATTCAAAACTCAGCTATATATTAAAAAATTGTTGATTTGTTCGGAACCCGGACTTTAGTCCGGGCTGAGAGTGGCAAGACTATTGCAATAGCCGGCACTAAAGTACTGGTTCCTAGAAAGTATTAAGTTAAGCAACTTTTTGGAACCCGTACTTTAGGATAATTCAAAACTTAGCTATATA